>JAAYZX010000058.1 GCA_012514635.1 Actinomycetota bacterium | reverse complement strand
TTTGCAGGGCTTTCTAGGCTTTCTTCTCTGGTGGGTAAGCAAGAGGTAAGCACGAGGACGGGTTTCGACCCGTTTTCGTACCTCACCGAGGGAGGGAGGCAATCGTCACACACACCCGCGCCACAGTCCGACAAACACCCTCAATTCCAAAGGAAGGTTACCATGTCCGCGACCACAACAGACATTGATCGGATTCTTGACGAGATGGAAGACCACTCCACGATAACCGGCACTGAAGCGCTCTCAAGCAGTTGGGTACTTCTCTCCCGTGTCCCGAAGGCCGACCCGCTGTATGCCCGTTGTGCGGCTCTTATGACCGTCACAGACGCGCTTATCCGCGCCGAAGAGTGGCAGCCCGAGCCCGAGGGTTAGTCTTCACCGCTTCCAGCCCCGTTCTGCAGAGGCAAGCGCAGGGCGGGGCTTTCTTCTTGGCGTAAAGGGTTCTCCTGGGGTTTGCTTGTGGCGGGTCGGGGTGCGAGCAGCCTCCCCCCGGCCGGTCGGGTGTCCTTCTTCGCTCTCCCCCTCCGTGGTTCTGTGGTCGTGATCTCCCCATAGGCGGGCTCAAGACCCGGCTTTTAAAGCGCCGTCCTTCTACCTACCTATATAAGCTCCGAGACTTCATATTATATTTTCCAGGGTTATGCACTATGCATATAGTTTATGCAATAGGTGTCAAGGAGCTTCCGGACAGCTTTTCTAGGGCCTGCGGGGCAACTTCCCTTTGCTGTAGCGGAGAACCGGACTTCAAGGCGGCTTGCGGAATATACCTGACCATGTAGCGTAAGTGCATAGTAATGGTATGACCATTATACCAATGCCCCTACGCGAGAAGCGCCCGTTGTTCTGTCCGCCGCGGGGTGTAGGATAAAACGGTCGCATCTTCGGTCTCGGAAACGCTTAATGGCGGAGCTATCGCCAGCAAACATCCAGGAGCCATGATGACAGATCAATTGAACTGGTCGAGACGTTCCTTCGAATCTGCACCTCAACCGAAGGGTCTCGGCGGGTGGTTGATTCTACCCATACTCGGTCTCTTCGCAACAATCATCTTTTCTGCAATTACGATCTTTAGAGATTTCGTTCCACTAATGGAGTCGGAGACGTGGTCCGTCCTCACGGCTCCCGGAGCACATCCATTGTGGCTGCCCCTCTTGTTGTTTGAAGCCTTCTCCGCCGTCGCCCTGTTCCTTGCCTCCATAGTCCTGTTGATACTGCTTTTTCTGAAACGGCGCGTCTTTCCGAAGCTCATAGTCTGGTTCTACGGATTCGCGCTGTTAGTTGTCATCATCGACTCGGTCATAGTCCTGGTGTTCGGTCCAGACATGGTGCCTGACGCCAGCTTGCGTGACGAGGCGGGCTGGACTACCGCGAGCGTTGCCGGTGACCTCTTTAGAGCATTGATAACCACCGCTATCTGGATTCCTTACTTCTTGCTGTCGCAGCGCGTGAAGAACACGTTTCTGAACCCTCCGATTCACGAGTACCCCCGAGAGCCGGTCCCTCGCACCGACGAGGGATTGGCCACCAATAGTGACGGGCCAACTGCTGAGGCTCCCGCTATTAGGCGTGTTGAGGCCCCTGCGGCACTAGCCCAGCAGCTACCTCCGACGCGACCACCACGCCACGCTCTAACTTGGGTTCTCAGTGGACTGCTCATGCTAGCGTTCATAGCCGTGGGGATACTTGCCTGGAAGAGTGTCGCCCTGTCTGATCAGATGGACGACCTATCTATCGCTCTGTCAAAAGCAACCTCAACCTCGCGTACCACAATAACACGCCCGACAACAACAACGACCGCAGATCCGTGGGAAGGGTTGTGGGCAGCGTATGTCACTGAGCAGGGGGCAATTTTGCGAGCGCGGAGTGAGCTAATGGACAAGGACAGCCAGGTGGAGGGCAATCTGGCTACCACACATGCGAAGGCGATTATGGAGGACATCGTGTCGCTCGCGCTCCAAGTCAATCAACTGCCTCCGTCCCCCAGCACGGTGCAGAAAGCGCAGGACAACTATTTTGACGCGCTGATGAATCTATATGCTGCCGCCGAGGCTGTTAAGTGGAATGATACTTGGGCGAACGTTGACGCCTACAACAACGCTTGGGCTGGCGAGTTCAAGCACCTGCAAGTCTGGCTGCGAGAGCTAGATCGAGCCACGTTACACTAAACGCAAGCTGTTTCTTGCACCACGGCCACCGTTGACGTTTCTGTCTCGCCCGCTCGCTACCTCGGACTTAAGCCCTGCCCCCTCATATTTTTTAGAAGTATGAGCGGCCTGGCTTGC
Source organism: Actinomycetota bacterium (assembly GCA_012514635.1). Lineage (GTDB taxonomy): Bacteria > Actinomycetota > Thermoleophilia > RBG-16-64-13 > RBG-16-64-13 > JAAYZX01. The sequence goes on along the minus strand of JAAYZX010000058.1, from coordinate 537 downwards.
GCCAGACAAGCGGCCCTGCGATGACATGCACGGCTACTGCTACTACGAAGGCTCCTAATGAGATCAGCTTGCAGGCTCCCGGTCCAAGCTCCGGGTTGCACATGAAGTAGCCCACCAGAATGGCAAGTGCCAGTAACGTGAAGAACGTGCCTGCTAGGGCGCTCATGATAGCGAGAATCTTCGGGTCGGTGACAGCGGCCATCTCTTTGGGGTTGTGCCGCCACACTAAGATGAACTTCCACATCCCGGAGAACAGGAGGAACGACACACCGTAAATGACCGCCGCAATAATCAGGATTATGACAGGAGACCCATCCCACACAACGCCCTCCATGCGCCACCTCCCCCGTGACTGTATACAATCTATACTACGTCGCCTGCGCGTCTGACGCCACAGGACAGGATAGTTCCTAGCTGTGAGTATGCGCGACCGTTCCCGGCTGTACGCCGTCATGCCAGATACGCTTCCACCCTGCCGTGGTGTAAATCCAGAGTGACCCGCCATCGGACGTATAGAGACTGCCGTACTCGCTGGGG
>JAAYZX010000057.1 GCA_012514635.1 Actinomycetota bacterium | reverse complement strand
TCCGATCGCGCCCATCATGCCCCAGAAGGCCACCATCATCGTCCACAGTGGCGACTTCGACAAAATCTACAGCGCCTTCATCATCGGGAGCGGAGCGCTGGCCATGGGCATGGAGTGCACGCTGTTCTTCACCTTCTGGGGATTGCTGCGCTTGAAAAAGGGGGCCGGGCTGGACAGCGGGCCGCTCTCCAAGATGCACATGCTGGGCCTGGGCAAGTGGATGATTCGCCGGCGCATGAAGAAGAGCAACGTGGTGTCGCTGGAGAAGTTGGCGCAAGACTTCAAGGAGTTGGGGGGGAAGATCATGGCCTGCGACATGACCATGGAGATCATGGGGGTCTCTCAGGCCGATCTGCGCACCGACCTCATCGAGGAGTACTGCGCCGTGGGCAGCTACATCAACGAGGCCCGCGAATCCACTCTCACCCTTTTCATCTGAGGTCCTGTCGCGCCGCGACCAAGTTCATCTGAGGAGAGGCCCATGTTTGGCGAAACCACCTATCTCGATAACGGCGCCGCCACCCGCTTGGACGAGCGCGTGCTCGAGGCTATGCGCCCTTACTATTTCGATACTTACGCCGTTGCCACCTCGGAGTTCGGCTACTCCATCGGCATCACAGCCCGCGAAGCGCTCGATGAGGCACGCGCCGCCCTGGCCGCTCAGTTAGGCGGCCGGCCCAACGAGTTCATCTTCACTTCCGGTAGCACCGAATCCAGCAACATGGCGATCAAAGGCGTGATGATGGCGTTGGCGGAGAAGAAGGGTCGCCATTTGATCACCAGCAAAATCGAGGATTTCCCGGTGCTCAACAGCGCCCGCGCGTTGGAACGCCAAGGGTACCGTGTCACCTATCTGGCTCCCGACGGGGATGGGCGCATCGACCCCGAGGCCGTGCGGGCTGCTCTGGAGCCGGATACGGCCCTGGTCTCCATCCAACACGCCAACCAGGAGATCGGCACCGTGCAGGATATCGCCGCCATCGGCGCGGTATGTCGCGAGGCCGGCGTGGTGTTCCACTCCGACGCTACCCACACCTTCACGCGCGTGCCGCTCGATGTGGGCCGAGTGCCGGTGGACCTGGTCACGGTGTCGGCACACACCATCCACGGCCCCCGCGGTGTGGGCGGCCTTTACGTGCGCAAGGGCACACCGCTGCGGAAGTGGATGGACGGCGGTTTCCAGGAGTTCGACCTGCGGGCCGGAGTGGAGGACATCGCCGGCGCGGCGGGCTTCGCCGCCGCGGCCGCCCTCATCACCCAAGAGGAGACCGACCATATCCAGGCCATGCGTGATCGCGTCATCGAGCGCGCACTCGCCGAGATCCCCTTCACCATGTTGAACGGCCACCGCACAGAGCGCACGCCGCAAAACGCCAATATCACCTTCCACTACGTGGAGGGGGAGTCGATCACCCTGCAGCTCGACATGCGCGGTTTCGCCGTCAGCACCGGCTCGGCCTGTTTCAGCAAGTCGCTGGAGGCCAGCCACGTGATCATGGGCATCGGCGGTGATCACGAGCGTGCCCACGGCTCGGTGCGTTTCACTTTCGGGCGGTACAACGTCATGGAAGATGCCGACCGCATCATAGATAACATTGCTGAGGTGGTGGCGCAGCTTCGTGCCATCAGCCCCCTCTATCCCGGTAAGGAGCAGGCATGACACCCTTTCCCTACAACGAGATCGTCCTCGAACACTTCCGCAATCCCCGCAATGTGGGCAAGATGGAGAATCCCGACGGCAAGGCCACCGAGGGCAGTCCCGCCTGCGGCGACATGGTGGCCGTCTACCTGAAGGTGAACGAGGAGAACAAGGTCATCGAAGACATCAAGTTCGAGTCGTACGGGTGCGCGTCCAACATAGCTACGGGCTCTATTATCACGGAGCTGGCCAAGGGCAAGACACTGGAGGAGGCCAAGAAGATCACGTGGAAGGAGGCCTCGGAGGCTCTGGGCGGCCTGCCGGCGCTCAAGGCGCACTGCTCGGTGCTGGCGGTGGAGGGACTTCGTTCTGCGGTGCGCGATTACGAAGAGCGCCACGGCCTTGTCACCGAACGCGTGCCCACCACGCTGGAGACGCTGCACAAACGGCTCAAGCACGTTATGAACCCACTGTGCGGACTCGACGTAGTGCGTACCGACCTGGTTAAGTCACTGACTCTGGAAGACGGCGCAGTGAAGGTGGAGATCGCTCTGCCGGCGGATCACCAGTTTGCGGCGGTGGTGAAGGAGGACATCAAGGACAAGATCGAACCGCTTTGGGATATTAAGGATGTAGTTGTTGAGTTCGTAGGCGAGTAATACCTCACGTATGAGGCGGGTGGTGGGAAGAGCCTCTATGGGGAGGACACTCATGGCCGACGGATCTCATGAACCTCCGCCTGCGCCGGCAGGCGGATCCGCCGCCGCCGGAATCCGCGGCCCCGGCGGTCTGATCCTCAGTTTCGTGGCGCTGATGCTGCTGTTTGACTGGGATTGGGGCCTACTATGGCCCGTCTTTTTGGTGCTGGTGGGATTAGGGATGCTGCTCGGGTGGAGGAGCCATTAGCCCATGGCTCCGACCGGGGCGGAAGCCGACCCGGTTCCGTATGCGGCGACCGGCAGCGCATAGCCGTAGGCGGATAACGCGTGTCGTGAGCCCGGGAAGCCTGGGGTCCACAGAAGGGATGGCGCGTGTGGTGGAGAATCACGCCAGAGAGGAGAAAGAACAAAGCGAGGGAGGTGGGAGAGGCATGGCATGCCTGATTCGTTTGGCGTGCCTGGCACGAGGCTCGGCAAAGCCGCTCGCCGTTGCCTTGGTGCTGGGTATGTTGCTGGTGATGACCTGTCCGGGGATTGCCTACGGAGTAAACATCTGGAAAGACATCTCCGATGCGCAGTGGCAGGACACGTACCGGGTGTCTGCTCAGGACGCTCATCGAGTGGCCCAGGGGTACGCGGACGGGACTTTTCGCCCCAACCAACCGGTGACCAGAGGCCAGTTCGCCAAGATGGCGGTGGACGGCCTGGGTGTACCGACTGTCGATCCTGCCAAGCCCACGTTTCCCGATGTCCCTCGCGGCAGCACCTTCTACTCTTTTGTTGAGGGGGCACACAAGGCAGGTATCATCTCGGGCTTCACCGACGGCTACTTCCGGCCCGATACCAATCTCACACGTCAGCAGGGGTATTCCATTCTCGGCAAGTACCTGTCGGGGGTCGAACTCCAAGCTACTGGGGTCATCAAAGACGGGGCCAACACCTACAGCTCACTGCAGGCCTGGTACAACGGGGTGGGATCGGCCAATCTCAACGGTTACGCCGACGCCAATCAGATCGATACCGTCCACAAGCCCGCCACGGCGTACCTCATTCATATGGGAGTGGTTCTGGGGTCGCCGT
>JAAYZX010000056.1 GCA_012514635.1 Actinomycetota bacterium | reverse complement strand
GGGGTGTAGAACTCGCCGCCCTTCTTGCCTTCGGCGTCCGCGAACTGGGAGAGGAAGTACTCATAGACACGCCCGAGCACATCCTTGGAGCGGGCGGCCTCATCGCCCACAGCGATGTTGCTCACGAGATCGATGAGTCGGCCGAGGCGTTCCTTGTCCAGAGCCGGGCGGGCGTAGTCTCTGGGGAGCACTCCCTTGAGGATGGGGTTGTCGCGCTCGATCGCGTCCATGGCGTCATCCAACGTCTGCCCGATGGTGGGCTGCTTGGCGCTCGCCTGCAGGTGGGCCCAGCGGGCCTCGCGCGGGACCCAGAAGATGTTCTCGGCCCTGTATTCGTCGGGATCTTCAGGATCGGCACCTTCGGCCACCTGCTCGAGGAGCCTCTCATGTTGCTCCTCGAAGGCGTCGGAGATGTACTTCAGGAAGATGAGACCCAGAGCGACGTGCTTGTATTCGGCGGCGTCCATGTTGCCCCGGAGGGCATCGGCCATCTGCCAGAGCTCGGCTTCGTAGCCGACGGTGGCGCCGTTGGTCTTCTTCGCGCCGGAACCGCCGCCGGAGCGCTTCTTGCCGCCCGACCCCGGAGGACGCCCCCGGCGCTTGGGCGCGGGTGGGGGTGCGGGCGTCAAGTTAAACTGGGTCATTGGTTCCTCCGAGGTCGAGCGAAGACCGGCCTCCCACCAACAGGCACCTATCCGGATGTGCAAAGAGGGGCGCACTCACGATCTTACAATATGCTTCGGACGCATGAGTGGGACAGGGTCCGTCTTTGGCACAATCACGCCGCCACAGTCGGGAGTCCAAGCCACATTCTACGAATAGCCGGACGCCGTGAGCGCAGATCTGGTGAGACTTTAGTACGGTTTGCGAAGAGCACCGCTCCTGCCCACTCCGGCCGCGTCTTCTTACATCCAACCAAACGCCGCCACAGCTGCCGTGATCAGCGGCGCAAATATCAAGGCAGGGAGCATATTGCCCACACGGATGTCTTTCAGATCCAGCAACTTCACACCTATCGCCAACACCAGCACCCCGCCGGTGGCCGTCAGCTCCGTGATCATCGCCTGGCTCATGATCTGCTCCACCAACCCGGCCGCGGCAGTGATGGCCCCCTGATAGACGAGGACCGAAAGCCCCGCCAGGCCCACTCCCCACCCCAGTGCGGAGGACAGTGCCAGTGACGAAAAGCCGTCCAGCACCGACTTCATGGCGAGCACGCTGACGTCGCCCCGCAACGCGTCATCGATGGAACCCACCACCGCCATGGGCCCAATGCAGAACAACAGGCTGGCCGTCACAAACCCCATGCTGAACGTAGATGTGGCTCCAGGCCGAGTCAGCCGAGCCTCGAAGCGATCCCCCAACCGCTCGAGCCATCTCTCGATCCCTATAATTTCTCCAACGATGCTCCCCAAGAGAACGGCCCCCATAACTACGAGCAGACTCGCGCTCTGAAAGGCCATCGATAGGCCGATAACTATGGTGAGGGCCCCCAACCCATTCATGACCGTCTCACGGGCACGCAGGGGAAGGCGTCCCTGCAAGAGTACTCCCAATAGTGTCCCCACCAACACGGCTCCCACATTGATAGCCGTCCCCATACCTCTCACCCTGCTACCTCCAAACCTTCTGATTCCACCCCATCGGGAAATCACATGACTTCCGGTGCTATCATTCAAGCTATGGCACAGGTGATCGCATTCCGTCCATGGCTCTACGACACATCGGTTGCAGGCCCTCTCGACCGGCTGGTGGCGCCCCCGTACGACGTCATCTCTCCGGATTTACAGACCGAACTGTACCAGCGCAGCCCGTATAACGTCGTGCGGGTAGATCTCAACCGTGAACCGGGAGACCGACGCTACCAAGAGGCGGCGCGCGCGCTGGCTGCATGGAAGGAACAGGGAGCTCTGCGCCGAGCGACGGAGCCGCAGGTGACGGTGGTAGAGGAAACTTTCGTGGGTCCCGACGGTCACGGTCGGGTGCGCAAAGGCGTTCTGGCGCTGCTCAGGCTCGCGGACTTCAACCAGGGAGTGGTGTTTCCTCACGAGTTCACCCTCTCGGGCCCAAAGGAGGATCGGTTTCGTCTCCTGGAAGCGACGACTACCGGACTCAGCCCTATATTTCTCCTCTACTCGCGGCCGGACGACGCAATCATGGCGGCCTGGAGTCGACAGGTGAATCGGCCACCGGACGCCACGCTTGCCGCCCCCGCCGTACGCGAAGACGGCGGCCAACGCGAGATCATCCGTCTCTGGCACACCACAAACCCTTCGTTCCTGGCCACGCTGTCAACGGCACTGTCCAAACAGCCGCTCATCATCGCCGACGGCCACCACCGCTATGAGACCGCCTTACGCTACCGTGACACTAAGCGCGCTGCTACTGCCGACGAAATCGATGACGCCCCATACGAGTACGTACTAGCCTATCTCGTCAATATGTCGGACCCGGGATTGGCCATTTTCGGTACCCATCGTCTGCTCCACGATATCCCCCGTGCAGTCCTGGCCACCCTGCCCCACTGCCTGACCCCGTACTTTGCGGTAGAACAAGTGGCCGACAGCAGCACCGAGGCCGGTCCCGCACTGCGTGCGTTCCTGGAAAGGCAACAGGAGCACTCTTCAACTGCCGAGTCGACCCCCACAGTATTCGGACTCTATATAGCGGATACCAAGGACGCATACGGGCTGGTTCTGCGACCAGACGCCGCACTCCTCGGACATGCTGCATCCGCCGTCTCGCGCGTCCTCGACGTCACCGTTTTGCAGGAGGTCGTTCTGGAGCGCTGCTTAGGAGTAAGCAGTGAGCAGGTAGCGGCCGGCGCCCACGTCACCTTCGTCAAAGAGTGGGACGAGGCGCTCCAGCGCCTAGTCGACGGGAGCCATCAGGTCGGATTCTTCCTCAATCCCACCCGCCTGGAGCAGGTGCACACTATGGCGCTGGGTGGAGAGCGGATGCCTCAGAAATCCACCTACTTCTATCCCAAACTTCCCACCGGGCTCCTGTTCCAAGATCTGGCGGATGGCATCTAACCCGGGCGACTCGTCACGGCCAAAGATCAACCCATCGTCGCCAACGCCGACAGCCTCCCGCGATCGATTTCACCGCACCGGTTTCGCCGCAGATTTACCTTACACCACGCGCGGCATCGGATAGCCCTGGCCGGCTTCCTGCTCCGTGGAGGGACGCACTCCCGCCACTTCCACCGCAAAATGCAGCGTCATGCCGGCGAGCGGATGATTGCCGTCCAACACCACCAACCCGTCTTCCTTGCGCACCTCGCGGACCATCAGTTTGACCGGACCCGAATCGGTCTCGCTCACTACGGTCATGCCCTCTGCAAGCTCAACATCTTCCGGGAAGCGATCACGCGGGACCGCAAACAACGCTGAGAGGTCCACCGCTCCGTAACCCTTGTCGGGGGGCACAGTCACACTCGTCTGGAAGCCGGTTTCGTTGCCTTCCAGCACCTCCTCCAGCCCGGGGATGATGTTTTTGTACCCGTGCAGGTACTCGAGAGGCTCGCGGCCGTCCGTGGAGTCCAGAACGATGCCTTCATCGTCGGTGAGCGTGTAGAGTAGACTGACTACCGCGCCGTGTTCCACCTTCATAGGATGTCCTTTCCGGGTTACGTGTCGGCGGGCGTCACTCGCCCGACGCTTCCTCAAACGGTGTGATACGGACCGCACGGCCGGACTCATCGAGCTCGACCGCCACCCCCTCCAGCCACAGATCGTGCTCCGCTACTTGGAACGTCGCCGGCATCTGCGTCAGCATCCGCCGGAGAATGATCTCCTTATTCACCCCAATCACAGAATCCCGCGAACCACACATACCCACATCCGTGATATACGCGGTGCCACCGGCCAAGATGCGCGCATCTCCTGTGCGAACATGTGTGTGCGTGCCGAGTACGGCACTGACGCGGCCTGCCAAATAGAAACCCAAGGCCACCTTCTCGCTGGTGGCCTCAGCGTGCATATCCACGATCACATTGCGCACGCCGTGCAGATGCTCCAAGGCTTCATCTACAACCTCGAAGGCCGAGCGGGCAGGGTTGAGCATCAATGTACCGCTGAGATTGAGCACGCCTAGACGGCCACCCGGAACGTCGACCACAGTCAGTCCCCGCCCGGGATTATCAGGCAAATAATTGAACGGCCTGATGATCCGCGAATTCTCCTCTAGATACGCATATATCTCTTTATACCGCCATACGTGATTGCCTGTAGTGATGACATCTACACCGCCGGCGAACAAAGTGTCGGCCACTTTAGGCGTGATGCCCAAACCGTTGGCCGCATTCTCTCCGTTGACGATGACTGCGTCCGCCCGATACCGATGGCGAAGCACCGGCAACCGCGCCAACAGCAGGTTGCGTGCCGGTCGACCGACGACATCGCCGAAAAACAACACAATCACGAGATCCTCACCTGGCTATGGGGTTCAACGGGTCCCTAGTCTACAGGAGATGTCTTCCCCCAACCCACAACCGGAGTCCGGTCTTCCAAAAAAATCCAGCCTGCAACCAAAGTCCTCTGGCCCGCGCTTGGCGGGGCCACCTAGCCTCAGGAGCACCTACACAACTCCCAAAGGAGGAGGACCATGCAGTCGATGTTCAGAGCGGAACGACGATCGTTGAGTACCGCCCCACCGGGTGAAGCGCAGCCTGCGGTCGCCTTGCCCGGCTGGGGTGGAGCGGTGGGGTATCTACGCGCAAGAGTGCGACCCACCTTCTTGGCTGCGGCTGCGGCCATTGGTGCGGCGTGCCTCATCGCCCTGTTGCTGGCGGCAGGGCAGGCTGCAGCCGCCTCCGGGCCGGCCGGTGGACCCAGCCGCGGTCACGGGACCGGGCAGGAAACGGCTGGAGCAGCGGGCGCCACCGACGCAGTGGCCGCGCCCGAGGCGGAGTCCCCGTCCCAGGTTGCGTCCGACACCTCAACCGATATTCCCCAGCCGGGAGAACTCATCTGCGACATGGGTCCCGTAACGGAATCTACGCCGCAGACCGGAAGCCTGCTCGTCACCCTTCCTTGGGGCTCAGGCCGGGGTCAGGTTGGATGTATCACTCCACAGGAGGGGTTGGCACGCGGTCCGGAGGCTTTGGCCATAGCGCCGGATGGTCGTATCGTCGTGCTCGATTCGGTGAACCAACGAATAGTCATCCTCTCCGCCCGAGGTGGGTGGGAGACGGCATTTCCCGTTCCGCTGGCAGAGCCGCGCTTCATCGCAGTCGACGAGAGCAGCATAGTCGTGTTGGACGCCGACACCGACCGCCGCGCCGTCACTCTCGACTGGTCGGGCAGGGTGACCCAGAAATCGCCCCTTCCCCTTCTCGACTCCCCGGCCACCGGAGTATTTCTGGCCGAAGGCTGCGCCTGGGTGGAGGTTGGGCATGCACGCAGCATCTCTCTTAATCCAAAGGAGGCTAGAAGCAACGAGGGTCGGCCTCTGCGCGCCGGACAAACCGTAACCTGGGGCAAGGCCCGGCTCACACCCGGATCCGACCCGCAACTGACCTTTGTAGAATCCGCTATGTCCAATACAATTAAGTCCTCCCTGGCCACCTCCGGCATCCGCCGCGAGACGCGACCGGCTCTGCGTCTGCGCACGCGTGATCGCGTTGACCATATGGTGGGATTGGCCGAAGATGCACGCGGTGCCACCTGTGTCGGCGTCCGCCTGGCGGAGGGCGGAATTGCGGTCACCCGCATCCCCGGGCCTGAAACCCAGAAACGGGCGGCGGATGCCGAAGCCACGACCGCCTCTTGTGACACCATCCTCCTGCCCGAGCCTTTGGGCCTATACCTGGGGGTGCCCTATACCACCGCGCCCGACGGTCGCATCTTCCGGCCGGAGGCCGGCGATGCCGGTTACTCGCTCTGGGTGCACTCGTTTGCTTCGCTCGAAGGAGAAACGGAGGTGACCCGGTGATCCGCACATTGGTTTCTGTGGTGGCTACGGCCGTCATCTCTGCAGCCTGCAGCCTACTGGTCTCTCCGACTCCTGTTGCTGCCGCTCCCGCGCCTACTATGACGCGGGCGGAGATAATCGCCCGAGCCGAATCGGCAGTGGGCACCGCCTATACTTGGGGACGCGAGAGCTGGAACCCCGACACCATGGCCGGTGCTGGTCCCGACTGCTCCGGTCTCATCCTCAAGTGTTGGGAAGTGCCGCGCATGATGCTGTATCAGGAAGAGGACGGCGTCAACTCCTCCATCTCTCCTCGCTACACTACCGGCGAATTCCTCTACAACTCCGGTCCCTGGTTCTCACTTTCATCGCGCTCACAACTGCTATCCGGCGACATCATGGTGAGACACGTCAACGGTGCAGGCCACGTAGTGCTCTACGCCGAAGGCGATGCTTGGGGCTACCCTATCGTCTATGAGGCTCCCTGCACCGGATCCAACGTGCGTCGGGCGAGCCGTTATCTCAACTCCGAATATCAACCGCGGCGGCGCAGCTATCTCACTGAAGCCGGCCTGCTGCTCGATAACCCCACAGCCAAGAGCACCGGCGGAGATGACGTGGGCGGCAACTGGACCCGCTCCACCAGCAATCCCGGATACTACGGCCAAAACTATCAGGTGCGCGCCGCCACCACCGCTACGGCCTGGGCGCGTTGGACGCCCCGCATACCGGCCGCCGGCTACTACAATGTCTACATCCGCTGGACCGACGGCTGGAACCGCGCCACCAACACCAAGGTAACCATCAACACGGCGTGGGGTCAAAACGTCAAGTATGTCAACCAGAGGGTCAATGGTGGTATCTGGTACCACTTGGGCCGCTATTACATGAATGCCGGCTACTACCCCGGGTCGGGAAGCGTGGCCGTTCACGCTACCGGCGCCAACGGATATGTAGTCGCCGATGCCGCTAAATTCGTTCGCAGCCCTTAAAAGTATTCCCACGACCTGATAGTGGTGGAGGCTGGGTGGGCGTCCCGCCCACCCAGCCTCCACCGAGAACCCACTGCCCCCGTGGGACAGACGACCTTCCGAGACTATTTCATGAGTTTGGCGAGCATGTGGGCCACCTCACCCCGCGTGGCGGATTGCCAAGGGTTCCAAGTGGTACCGAAGTCCTTGAGTCCTTCCAAGAGGCCGTTGTACTCGGCAATCAGCAGATTGCGGTCCTGCTCTGCCCATCCGGTAGGCGAAAAGGTACCTAGGTAGCCGGAAGGCGGCCCTACAAGGCGACCCGGCTGAAGATTCTGCGCCGCCCGCACCACCATGGTGACCAAGTTGGACCTGCTGATCTCATCCCAGGGACCAAAGGTGCCATCCGGCCGACCCTGAATAATGCCCAGCCGTGCCGACACAGCTACGTAGTTGTGCGGGTAGAGATTGTCCGGGCAATCGTCGAGCATATCCACGAAGGTGCACACGTCCCTCTCGCTGACCAGAAGACCCAGCGCCCCGCAGATCATCTTGGCAAATTGTGCGCGCATGACCAGGTCTTCAGGTCGAAACTCCGCCTTATCACCGCCTACCAGATATCCATCGATCACATTGGCCAGCCCCATCTTAGTTACGGCGGAATAGTACGGGTCGGTATGCGCCACATCGATGAAGACTACCGGCAAAGGCTGGGTGGTGGTCGTGGTTGGCCGTGTGGTTGTGGTTGTCGGCACCGTAATTGTCGTCGACGCAGGAAGCGTCGGCTGCGTGGTAGTGGTCGTTCGTGCGAGACGTGTCGTGGTGGTGGTCGGCGCAGGAAGAGTAGTGGTGGTGGTTGGCACCGTGGTGGTAGCCATCGGCGTCGTGGTAGTGCTCACTGCATTCTGCACCGTTACCGTAATTTCCGTCTGCGCCGTGTTGTTTGCCGCATCGTAGGCCTTGGCCCGCAGCGTGTGCGGCCCGTTGGAGACTCCCAACGTATCCCAACTGAAGGTATACGGGCCGGATGCTGCCGTAGCCGTAAGGCGCCCATCAATATAGAGCTCCACTTTGCTCACGCCGACGTCGTCCGCCGCCGCGACCCTAATAACGACCGAATTGCCGGAAACGGTGCCGCCGTTCGTGGGTGCAGTGAAACTCGCGGTAGGGGGCGTGGTGTCGGCCGGAGGACCAGAGGAACCGCCAGGATTATGCGCCGAAGGATCGACGTAGCCCCCGAAATCGGTAGTCCAATAGTAAGTGTAGGTGGTACCGGGGACCACTTTCAGCGAGATGCCGATAACCTTGAATTCGGCCTTCAGCATATTAGCGTTGTGTCCCGACGACTTCTTCCAGGCTTCGAATACGGCGGCCGCCGTAGAGTAGCCCGCCGCGATATTCTCTCCCATACAGGTATTGTAATTGTAGCCGCCCGCCTTCATGCGATCCCAGGGAGTTGCTCCGTGTGGAAAATGGTTCGACTTTTCCGACGTGTGCGAGAAGAATCCGAAATCCGCCATGTCAGAGTTGTGTAGATAACAGGCTCCACTGATCACATCGCTGAGCAGAAGTGGCCCCAGACCATGGCCGGCGCGGTAGTCGTTGACTATGGTCAAAAAGGCCAGTTCCTGAGCACTATAGGCCTGTGCCGATCCCGGCAGCACTGCGGCCAACAACAGAACCACCGCCACCAGGACCATCGCCAACCTGCCGGCCCATCTCTCGTTGGCGATCCTCCCCATCCTATTCATGCGCATCTCCTGCGGACCCATCTCCTCCTCCGCCTGCACGCGGTCTTCACGCCGCCCGTATTCGCCTTTCATGTACTTATAAACGCAATTTATTCCACTTAGATACGGTTGTTTACACTATACGTGAAATATCGGCAGTAATACCGGGAGAGTTTAGCTCTGCGTGAGGGGGAGATGCCACATCGCACGCAAACACAGAGAGGCCCGCCGAAGCGGGCCTCTCTGGTTGTGCTTTGGTTGTGCTATTGCCCTCCGCACCTGGGCTACATCGCCCGTCCGTCGGCTCGAAGCGGATGCCACGGTCCGGCGGAGGCAGTGAGCTTCCAAGCACCTTCGCTTGGGGACAGGTTTTTAAGGAGTCCCGTTCGCTTCTTCCCAGGTCTTAATCAGCACCTTCATGATCTGGGGAATAAGCGAATTGCCGTAGGGGTCAACGAGCTCAGCGTAGATGGTGTCTTCGCCGGCTGCGGCATTCGAGTATATGAATTCCTCGCCGACTTCCAGACCGTCTTGTGATGCGATCAGGGCACCGTCGCGCACAACCCACCAGTTCACCCTGAAGTTATCGGGGTCATAAGCATCGGACAATGTCGACGTGCAGGTATGGTCACATTCAACGGTGTTAACCGATGCGTCCTGGTCGATGGAGAAGCAATCAGCATCAACTGCGTACCAGCCCAGTACCACAGTCGCAGTGGCGGAAGCCATCGGTTCGGCACACGGCGCAGCGTAGACGGCGAGCGTGAACTCAACATCGCCACTGACTTCACTGGTGTACTCAGCTTGGTCTTCGCCCCATCCCGAGTGGAACACTTCACCATTGGCCATCCACTCGAAGTACATGAGCTGCCACTGGGCTCCGTCCGGAAGCGTGGCCTCCAACGTGACCGGGCGGCCGGTGAGGATGTCGTCGGTATCATCGACGACGTCGCCGATAACCTCGATGCCTACCGAGAAACCGTCGGCGGCGGTCGGAGCCCAAACCTTCTGAACTTCGAACACACGCCACGGCGTGCCATCAATGACCGGGCCGTTGGCCGGCTTGAAGATCTGGATATTGACGATGCAGCGTACGTCGTCATTGCACCATGCGCGCCACAGCATATCTTGCTGCCCATTTTCTAACGAATGGAGGCCGCCGTTCATCATCCACGGCAGGTACGGCGCATACGGGTTTTCCATGAGAACCACATCGATGTTGGAACCGTGAGGCTTGTCGGCATCTATGCCGTTGAGCGTCCACGCCTTGGCGCCGTCACCCATGAACATGTAGTTCCACTCTGTCGGCTTGGGAGCACCGCGCCAGAAGAAGTAGGCCTCGGTTCCACCCTTGCCTACGATCGTGGCGTAAGGATCAGCCCAGCCGGCGTCGATGGAGCTGTCATTGGGACCAACGCCGTCCTGATAACCGTTGCCGGTATCATCACGCGGTTCGCTGTTGTCCGGCAGTTCACCGTTGCCGTCCATGACGATGCTGGTCTCGATTGCACCGGCATAGACAACGGGGCCGTCAGCATCATAGGGATCGGCGGAATTTTTCACCGCAGTCACTACTATGCGTTTGGCACCGTCGAGATCGGCCACACCAAAGACCTTGCCGCCTTCAACGGCATTGGTTTCCGGATCGACCTGGAACTCAGCAAGTTCGGTAGCCGCACCTAATTCGTCCAAAGCCCACAGCTTGTAGACGTTGTATGTATCGGTACCGGAAGCCGGGGTCACCGGAAGTGCTGCCAGACCGGTGGCCGAGAACTCCCATGCCCAACCGGCACGCACCGTCTGTGCGTAGAAGTTGCCGCTCTTGGGACCGGTAGCATTGGTGAACTCGCGGAACTTCTGATTAGCCGCAGCGTTGGTGATGGGGTTTGTGGCCGGGAAGCGATCGGACAGAACAGCGCTCAGGCTGCCCACATCCTGCATCACATCCTGCAGCGTCTGCCACGGATGATACGTGTCGGCCGCACCCTGGGTGCCCGGGATCCACTGGCCGTTACCAACGATCTCGTAGACCACTTCGTAATCGGGGAGCTCGTTGCCGAACTCATCGAGCACGTGGATCTGGATGTTGGCGTAGTTCAGTTGGCCGGAAGCGTCGAAGACGGGGTTGGGACCCGCAGCTTCGCCCGGGTTGAGCTCGAGACCGTCAATGACGATCTTGACGTTGTCGTTGGGGGCAGCCTGCGTAGTCCAGGTCTTGGTGGCCCAAGCCCTGATCCGCTGCGTACCCTTAGCCGGGTTGGCCGGGTAGTCAACGACGGCCTCGGTCACCTGCGTGCCCTTGGCCGTGGACTTGATGGTTACATAAGCCCAACCGGCTTCGTCGGTAATGGCATCGTAGTCGTAGTCGACACCGGCATAAGTGATGCTGCCGGCTACGCCTGCGTCGATGATATCGCCAACTGTGCCGTTGTCGACAAAGTCAACGCCCTTGCCTTCCAGCGGCAGGTAGATGGCTGCGCCCTGCAGAGCCAGCCTCATTGCTGCGGCGGTTTCCTTGACGCCGTCACCGTTGAAGTCGTACTCGGTGATACCACCGGAGCCGAGCTTGATGCCGGTGAGGGTGTCGGTGTACGTGACCCAGTCGTCGCCCTGCTTGATCTTGCCGGTGGCAGGATCATAAGCCGAAGCATCCAGCGCGTCCAGGTTGACAATCAGGATACCGTTGGGATCGAGGTACTTGGCGTCCCAAACGTCCATGACACCGTCGTACGCACGACCGGCGGCGTCGGTGTCGATCCAGGAGGTCTGCGTATCAAAGCCGGTGGTGCCGGCCCAGAGGCTGGGGAAGTACTCGTACTTGGCCCCGTAGACCCACAGATCGAACGTGTGCTCGGTGTTCACTTCATTGGTGGCTACCGCTTCGTTGGCGACAGTTTCCGGATGATCAAAGGTAGCAATATCAACCTTGAACCACTGGACCTCCGCTACGTCTTCCAGGAAGCGGCCTTCCTGACCACCGGTGCCCTTATCGCGATACTTGGCGTGTATGATCATTTCGCCCGGATCGAGCGACTTGACCAGCAGGCGGCAGGTACCGGCTGCATCGGTCTTGTCCAGGTCGCGATCCGACCAGAAGCCCAGGCCGTCGTTGGACTGAGTGCGGTCGTCATCGCTCTTGAACTGGCCCACGCCCTGCATGTACCACTCAACGTCCTTGCCAACGACCGGGTTGCCCCACTCGTCCTTCAAGGTGAGGGTGAGCAGCAGTTCTTCACCAATATTGAGCTCGGTGTAGGCCGGGCTGATATTGGAGTCGGCCGGACCTATGGTGTGAGGAATCCAGGTCTTGGTGGCCGAAGAGAAGGGAGCCGGCTGCGTATCCCATCCGTAGTTGTGATCTTCGTAGTCAGTGTTGGTCATGTGATTGAAGAGCGTACCCGGATAGGGGTTCTCGGCATAGTCGGCCACTACCGTGGCAACGGTGGTACCGGCGGCCGTAGAGTTGATGCTGATCCAGCTGTAGCCGTCCGCATCGGTCACGCCTACGGCGGACTTGGCAGGATCGATGGCTGCGCCGTCAACTTCAACGATATCGCCCACCGAGGTGGCGCTCAGCGACCAGTACATGTCGATACCGGCCATAGTGCGCGGAGTCCAGGTATCCATATCAATGAGGATGTCGTTGTAAGAAACTCCGTCCTCGCAGTAGTCGATACCCGCATCACCACGATAGAAGTTGTACCACTGAGACTGAGCCGTAGAGAGCGGTCCGGGACCCATCACGTAGCACTGCGCAACCCATTCGTGCGGAGTGTTGACGTTGTTCCGAGCCGTCCGGTTGACGTCGACAATGTAGACCTCATCCAGGGCGACCCAGTACTTGGTGGTGTAAGTGGCAACAATGCCGTTCTTACCGTACACATGGGCGTCCACGCGCTGAATGCCGGGCTCAGTGGAGAGCAGCTCCGCAGAGGCCAGGCCGTTTGCGTCGGTCAGAATGCCGCGTGTGGCGATATTACCCACGTACCACGGGGCCACCACAGTATTGAAGCCGACCAGTGCGCCCTCAACGGGATCGCCGGCGGCGTCGGTGACTTTGACCGTAGCGATGTGGAACTTGCCGATCAGATTGGTCGCGTGATCATCGCTGACCACCTCGATACCGGCCGGATCCTTCACCGGCGGTGTGGGTGGGATGATGCCCCACGAGCGGATCAACATGGCCGCACCCTGAATACGGGTCATGGTGTCGGCCGGCGCCAGTTTGCCGTCGGCCGTGCCCCAAATGATCCCAAAGCTGACCGCAAATGCGATCTCTTTCTTCAGGGATTCGGACACCGCGTCGCCGTCCGGATAGTCGCCCAGAATTTCGTTGATTCCTTCCGGGGTGAACAGCGTGTCAAGATCGTAACCGTTCTTGGGGGCTACCCAGCGAACGATGATGGCTGCGGCCTGCTCACGGGTAATGGTGGCATCGGGGCTGAAATTGCCGTTGCCTGTACCATTAGTGAGGCCTGCCGCCTTGGCGCCTTCGATGTACTGATAATAGTAATCGGACGCCGGTACGTCAGTAAATGAGGGGGTTGCCGGGTTCTTCAGGGGGATCTTATAAGCATCGACGGCCATTTTGATGAACTGCTTGCGCGGAACATCGTTGTACGGCTGCCAGGAGCCGTCCGGATAACCATCGGAGATCATCCCCACCTGCTCAAGCGTGATGCCGTACTTGCCAACGAGGGAATAGCTGAGGTCCGTCCATCCACCCGAAGGCGGAACGGCGGCCAGCGCCACGCCGGCAAGAGATACCACGAGAGCAACGGTGAGAACCGCGAGCAACGCGAATTTCGCGCGCTTCGGCATATTGTGTCTCCTTGTTTGTGAACTAATACTCATTGTTAAGGTTCTTGCCCTTCCTACGTACTGCAGTGCTGCACGGGTAGTAGTAGGAAATAAGAACTGTCACCTCCTTTCATAATGGACTCGCCTACGCGGCTACCCCCGCCAGGCGGCAAAAAGCTTATGCTACAACCCCGGCAGGCAAGAGCCCGGGATCGAAACATGCTACCTGAGTAAGATGAGTTTTCAAGTTTCCCCAAAGAAAGGACCCCCAGTAAATGAAGCATTAGGGCAGAGCGTTCACCTGCGTTATCAGCACCCTGTTCTCATCGATCAAAACGGTCAACAAGAACCTGCGCTGCACCTGCTGCTCCTGCCCCTCCGGGTCCAACACCCGGTCCGTGAAGTGCAGAGCCACGCGAGTTTCCTTATCCGATTCAGTTACTACGGAAGACACATAATACGCTATTGGATTCTGCAATGACGACGCCAACTGCACCAGACCGCCCCGCGCTTCTTCCGTCATCAACGAGGAGACGGCTCCAGAATCACGATTCAACACGGCCTGCGCAACATAGTTTACGGCCGAACGGGCCGAGCTCTCCCGTTGCTGCTTGGTCATGAGCTGTTGTCCGCTGGTGCTGGTTGGCTCAATCACCGTTGTGACCGACGCCGTGGTGCCGTTCTTTACGGCACCGCCATCCGTGGTAGCGGTGCTACCGCCCGCGGCGGTGACGGTAGTGCCCGACGGTGTGCTCCCGCCGGTGGTCTGCGAACCCTGCGCGTCGGGTGACGTGTTACCCGAACCGCCGGAAGTCTCACCCGTAACATGGGGAGCCGTGGCGGACACGGTTGCTGTAGAAACGGAGGGGTCCTCCGTAACGGTAGTCACGGTGGCAACAGGGCCATCGGCAATCATGCGCTGTGGATCTTCAGACCGCAGCCCCGCCACTGCCAAAACCACGGCCGCCATCGCCAAAACGGTTACCGCAGCCCAACGCCGGCCCCGAGCTCCGAAACGAGGCGACGGAGCCGCAACGAAACGACCGCGCCGCTGTTGACTCTGGATCTCTTCCTCCATTCGACTCCACGTACGCGCTTTGGTATCGGCCGGAGTCTTTATTGCCCCAAACGCAAGCAACTCTTTGGGCAACGCATCCAAGGTGGGGTCGACTGCAGTCTCTGCGGGGAAGTCTTGGGGTTCCCGCTGCGACCGCATCCTCAGGAACGGCTTCCGCACACGGTCTCGTATGTTCTGCAAAGAAAATGGCATGGCATCTCTGTTGGCTTATTGCAGCAGCCAAGAAAAAGTTACACTGCCAACGCCGCCTCCGACGATTCCCCCGCTCCTTACAGCAGCTCGACATCTCCCAGAAGATCGCGCAGCCCCTTCAGTCCACGGAGCGCCAATTGCTTCACAGCCCCTTCCGACTTCCCCAAAGCGGCGGCGGTTTCAGCCAACGACAGAGAGAGCACGTAACGCAGCAGAACCGTGTCGCGCTGCGACTCGGGGAGCCTGTGAATGGCCTCGGCCAACATTACCCGCCGCTCGCGTTCCGCTGCTGTCGCCTCGGGACCCGCCGTATCTGCCACCACATCTTCAATCTGTTCCAAATCCACAGCCTCGGCCCGCGACTCAACGCGCCTGTAATACAAAGCCTGTTTGCGGGCGATACCGTACAACCAAGCGATGAAAGGCCTACCCTGGTCCTTATAGCGCGGCAGTCTCCGAACCATGGCCAGAAAGACTTGGCCGGTCACATCCTCAGCCGCGGTGACAGACCCCAAACGAAACAGAAGGTAGCGATACACTCGATCCACATGCGACCGATACAAATCCTCAATAGCCGACTGGTCGCCGCCCTGCGCCTGCGCCACTACACGTTCCTCGTGGTGCCGAACCCGCAGCTCTTCCGCAGTGTCGGCGGGCGGCGCGGCGGCGGCGTCCCCGGTTTCCGCAGACCCGGCGGCCGCGGCTTCCGCAGGCTGGGCGGCCGCAGTAGACGACTGTGTGAACGGGGGTATGGAACGATTGGGCTCATTCATGGCAGCCCCGCCATGATAGCCGATGAATCGGACGGCCCGAAACCGAAGGGCGCCTCAGTTGGCGGTGGTCAGCACACCGACCAGGTTGGACGTCATCTTGGCCACCTGTCCGCGGTTGGCGCTTTCCCAGGGCGAAAAATAGCGACGCCCATCGCCGTCCACCGAGCCGCTGATGATACCGGCAGCATATGCGGTCATGACATCCACGTAATGCGGACCCGCAGGAGTGACATCGGCAAACACCGCCTCACCACCTGTATATGGAGTCAGAGGTCTGCCGGCCGCCGCCGCCGCCCGGATTATCATGCGCACCAGCTGAATGCGGGTAACAGGGTCCCAGGGCCTAAACAGTCCATCGCTGCCCCCCAACACGATGCCGGCGGCGGCGGCCTCATGCACGTAGTCGAAGGGATAGGACGCGGGATCCGATCCGTCCTCCACATTCAGTGGGACATCAGGGAAACGACGAAACCCCGTCAGCTCAATCTCGGCCGTGTGTAAGTCGGCAACCTCCACCGCCATCTTGGCGAACTGTGCCCGCAGAACCGGCGCTTCCGGCCGGAAGTACCACAGGCCCGACCCGCTCGGCACCTGGGCACCGCTGATCACTCCTCGCTCGAGCAGATCGGCGATAAACACGTAGAAAAGATGGTCGCTGCCCACATCGAGGAACTGTACGGGCGTCGTCTGGTCCACGGCCAAGCTATAGGCAAATGAGTACTGCTCGTCGGCCCCCTCCGCGCCGCGCGACCACACAACCAGCGCATGCCGGTGATACCCATCCCCCGACTCCGCCCAGCCGCCGGTGGTAAGCGAATTCAAGAACATCGGCAACACCCGCGCAGGAGGAAGCTCGTCGTATTCGGGCGCGGGATCCCACGACACCAGAGCCGCCAACAGCGGAGCATGGTCTTCTCCGTCTACCACCGCCCTCACCGAGCAGGTTGCGTCCATCCGGGGCAGTTCTATATAACGTACCGCATAATTCTGGACCGACAGCCTGCCCACATGCGGCAACAGCGCCTGCGTGGCTTGATCCTGAGCCGCTATGCTCAAAGCCTCATAGCAGTACGGGCCGAGTTCCGGCAGATCGTTTGCATGCATTCTTCCGTCCAAGAAGTTGGCCAGAACCCAGTCATCGAACACTTGGTCAAAAGTCAGCGAGGAGCCGACTGTAGCCAAAGCGGCCTCTATGCCCGCGATGCCGTCACGAGGCTCATCCACCAGAACCCGCACAAACGGCCGACCCATTCGCTCCGCCAGATAGGCTAAGAAGGCGTAACTGGCCCCATAATCGCTCAAGAAGCCGCCGCGCCAACGGGTGAGGTTCTTGTTGGGCTGTTGACTGAAGCTGAAGAGTTCCAAATCGGCCGACTCGCCATACCCGGCAACCAACTGCGCGTACATGGCCAGACCCTCCTCCAGCCACACGGCTTCCCGTGTACGACGTCGAGGATCATCCAACATGAAATCGCGGTAGTAAACGATCAGATGCGCGAACTCATGAGCAGCCGCCGCCGCAATCCGATCCGTCTCCAACATGGCCGCGGTTACGTCCAGGTAGATCATCTCCCGCCGATTTGAGTCGGTATGGCCGTCGGGCTCGAGATCTCCCCCATAGAACGATCCCACGATGGCCGGATCGCGGAAGTCGTAGAGCAGGATGACCACTTTAGGATTCCCGTCGATGCCGGGATTGGGCTCCGGCCCCAGCACCGTGGTGAGGTTGGGATAGATGTTCTCGTCGAACGCATTAGCAAGAGCCGACACCTTCTGCGGGAACACCGTCTTGTTGTTCTCTACATAGATCATGCAGTGTTCGCCGATGTGCGCGAGGTAGGCGGAGAGTTTCATAGTGGCTTCAGTCCGCCAGTTCACGGCCCAGAATGACTCCACCTGACCAAGGGGCGGCTCAAGAAACGGCTCCGGCGGTGACTGTGCCGGTGATGTCGCCGGCGCGGACGACGACTCTGCCGATTCCGTCGGCAAAACCGGCGACGCAGCCGCAGCGGAAATACATACCATCGGCTTACCGATTCCGCCGGTCAACAGCAACAAGACCAGCAGCGCCACAATCAAAGCTACGCGACGACCCCAGTCACGCCACGGCAACGCCGCACCATATATCATCATGTAGCGCTCCTCGGCCGAGTTTTCACCATGCAGCCCACCAAACGCAGCACACCAGAACAGTCCTTTTGGAGACCATGGTCCACGAAACCAAATCCGCGCCCAAAGCTTTAGATCGATGGACTATCATATAGTACGGCCGTGTTGAGCCGCATCGTTACCGCCCAGTCTGCACTCGTCGTAAGTAGTCCTCATGCTTGAGGTATGGAGCTAGTGCCTGGGCTTTGGCGACCGCCTGCCGGGCCGCGTCGGTGTCTCCGAAGGATCCGTATACCTGGGCCATCCAGTAGTTGCCGTCGGGAGAATCAAGGCAGAGTATTTCCGCTTCAGCCAGCAAATCAGCGGCCAAAGCTTGGTCTTTCAGTTCAGTTTGCGCCTGCAGAACAGCACTGGCCAAAAGCGCCTGCAGAATCGGATGGTGCGGACTGTAGGTCAGTGCCGTTGCCGCCTGTTCGGCCGCATCGGCCGTGCGCCTGGTGGCCAGGTACAGGCGGATGAGTTCCACCCTCAGATTCACGCTCGTAGGCTCGTGCCGCACACCCTGCAGGAGAATAGTCTCGCCTTCCGTCACGAGGGCGTGATCGGCCTCCGCAGCGGCCCCGTCGCCCGTCGCGAGGACACCTAAACCCCGGCGCCACATAATCGCCCCGGCCACCTGTGCATACTCCGGCACCAGCGGCATAAGATTGGTGGCCCTCTGCGCCTCGGCGGCGGTTTTGTTGCGCATCGCCTCTCCAAACGCCACATCCGCCTGCAGAAAACGCACCCCCACCACGAAAGTCGCCACCACACCGGCGACCGCCACGGCACTTAAAACATACGTTATGGTCTTACCACCCGACCACTGCCCGATCTCCCAACTACTCCACGCCCCAGCCGACGGCCCGCCTAAACCACTCCCTAGAACCAGCCCCAGCGGTGCTGCGACCACTAAATCTACGGGGCTTACTGCCAAAAAGGCCGACGCCGCCAGGCCGTAGACCAGAGGCGGCACCTCAGGAGCACAAATAGCCCAGCGAGACTCACCAAACCCTCCTTCCCGGCGACGTTTCAAGAAGCGAATGGCGCAGAGCACCAGCACCGAGACCAGGACACCCCCACCTAACAAAAGCCCCGGAACACCCGAACCGGAGGCCAGCAGTAGCGCCACTTGGTGCGGGTCGCTAACTGCGGTATTGGGTTGAGCGGCCGCAGTCTCAGGGGACACAAAAGCTCGATACGCCACCACATAGGCTCCCTGCCCATAACCGGTCACCGGCTTCTCGCGTACGGCATCGAGCGCTATGCGCCAGAACTCCGTCCGGTACTGGTCACCGAGACTCAGTTCGCCTGTAGCACTCTCCTCTACCCGCGAGGCAATTCCGCCGACCTCCTCCCCAAGCGACGCCGAGTACATCAATGTCAACCCAAGCACCATGACCGCCGCGAGACCGACCAACAACACCGCCCGCCAGCGCCGCACCAGCAACAGAGCGGCGGCGCAAACCACAGCTCCTACCATCAACCCTATGTAACCTGCACGCCCGATGGCCAATACTTGGCCTACCAGCCCCATCACGGCGCCACTCGCAGCCGCCACCCGCGCCGAACGCGGTAGGTCGGCCCGTGTCAGCGCCACCGCGCCCAGCCAAACGGCGAACAGGCACATACCTGAGAGGTTCACGGGGTTGCCGCTGGAGCCGGTCATGCGCCCCTGCTCCCAGAAGGCCTCTGCCCCACTCCAGACGGTACTACCACCCCACATCTGAACTATCGCCACGACCCCTGTCACAAGAACAGTGAACGACCCCACCCATACGAACACCACTACAGCCCGGCGATCCGTCAGCAATCTACGCGCCGCGAACACCAACGCTGCAACGGATAGCCATAGGACGGCTCCGCCACCACGATTGAGGACTCCAAACCAAGCCAGGGCCGGCGATGGCGACAGCAACGCGGTCACCACCTGCCAACCGGCAAACGCCGCCAGGAGGCCGTCCAGTCCGTCCACGCGCAACGCCCGCCAACCCGGCCGACACTTGACGACGAAAAGGAGCAGAAACACGAGGACCAGTGGATAATAGACGGCCACCCGAGGCGTGAAATACA
Organism: Actinomycetota bacterium; assembly: GCA_012514635.1. Taxonomy (GTDB): domain Bacteria; phylum Actinomycetota; class Thermoleophilia; order RBG-16-64-13; family RBG-16-64-13; genus JAAYZX01. The sequence continues at coordinate 32,070 of JAAYZX010000056.1, read as the reverse complement.
TGGCATAGGCACGTGCCTCGAACCCGGTGGCAACCACCCATACGATCAGCCCGGCTACGATTCCTGCCGCAATCTCAAGCCAAGCGCCGGAGACCTGTCGGGAACCTCTTGGGGAGCTGCTTTTGCCGGTCCTGCCCACGGTGGTTACGTTGTCTACTGTTTCGGTACGTCTAGTGCCCGTGCCAGAACCACTGCGGCATGCATACGCTTGAGAGGCTCATCGGGATGCAGGCAGTACGTGCCCTCACCTTCCGGCTCTTCATAACCTCGGATGACACCGATAGACATCATGTAGGCGGCGTTCCGTGCGTGCGGGCTATCTTCGGGAACATCCAGGAAGGAGGTCGTTCCGGGAGGCAGAGCCTCAACTCCACCCTGAAGCCCCAACGCCCGCACCATGACGGTGGCCAGCTCATCGCGGCGGATGGGCTCGTAGGGCTTGAAGATCTTGTCCGTCACACCATGCATGAGCCCGGCTTTGTGCGCGGCTGCCACCCAATCGCTTTCGTCGCCCAGTACTCCCGGCAAGACCGCCACATCCCAGAAAGGCTGACCCGGAACGTCAACCAGAGGAATGGAGCTCTCCGGGAACCGCTGGTTCCACAGATTCACGGCAATCTTAGCGAACTGCCAGCGCGTGAGCGGATTTTCGGGTTTGAAGAGTTCGTTGGGATATCCGCCCATAAGGCCCGCCAACACGATCTTCTTGATCTCAGCACCGTACATGGTGAGATCGTAGAACTCACCCCGCGGGAGACTGGGGGGACATGTCACCCCCAGGATGAGGGTGGAGCGTATCTCGTCGTAGCCTACGCCGCGGCGGAACTCGTGCCCGCTTACCACCGCGCTGCCGTTGCTTCCGGTAATTCGCAGCCTACTCACGTGACTCTCAGGGTCATCCGTATCTCGAGCCACGATCTCCACCCGTGTAACTTCACCCACGTTGACTGAGCGACCGTTGATGCCGATCATACCCCTGACCCGCGACGACAACGTTTCCGCCGATATGCTCCGCGTCCACAGATAGCCGGGGCCCCACGAGTCCAACCAGGTAGGTGGATTCGCCAAACTATATGGATCCGGCTTTGCAACCAGGTACGGGTGGCTACCCGTCTCCCAGGCCGTGGTATAGCCACCAGAGTGAGCCGAGAAGTAGGCCACCACGTACGACCCGTGACAGGTGAGCACCTGTCCTGTAGTGTCACGCGCCGCCTGCGGAATACCCGCAAACCGCTCCTCAAAACAGTATCCGCGCGTGAAATAGCCGAGGTAGGCCTGGTCCCACTGGTTGTCGTGGATGAAATCCCGATTCTGCAGTTGGGCCACGGCGTACGTCCTGGCCGCCACCGCCTGAGCCTTCACAGCCTCGGGTGCGTACGCCCGCGATCCGTGCTGTCCCCAGTCATATTCCACTTCGCCCAAGCTGCTCAGATACTGATCCATGGGTACGATGTTGTAGAGATTGAGATACCCGGCCTCTGCCGAAGGCACCACGCGCATGGCACCCCAGTACTCGCGCGCACCGGACGAGACCCAACCGCTGCTCGTCATGAGCTCTACCTGTACTCGACCTTCACTTGTAGCGGGGCGTGCCTCGATCCAATCGAAGGGGCCCAGTTCTTCTGTCGCCGTGTTGACGAAAACCCTGCCCTCTTTGAGAAAGACGTTGCAGAAGTTGCCGGCCGTCATCAGCTCACAGCCCTCTCCTGCCGCATCTTTCATGACCAACGACAGATCCACATCCACTGCCGTCAGATCCACCTGCCTGTATTCCTGCGTGATGGTACTCACGCTGCGCCAAGGCTCACTGGAGATCTTGACTTTGACCGACATGTTGGGATCGGTCATTTGCTCCAACGTGGTCCCGGGATAGTAGAAATCAAGGATCCAGCGGTAGTCCCTGCCGTCCTGCGCCGCTCCCCACGCGCCCCATTGACTCATACCTACGCCGCTGCCCCAACCGCGACCCTGAAAGATGAAGTCGGCGGCGCCGGCTGTGGCCGGCGCCGCCATGCCCACCATCACAGCACCCACAACCAGGCCGATCAGCCATGCGGTCCAACGGGCCCGCGCGCGCGGCCGATGAAACTCCTGCCCCTGCGCCCCCTCTACGAGCCTGTGCATCTCATCGCCCTCCAGTATGGTGCCGCGGTCGCGGCGCCCATAGTCGTCCGGATGCTAAGAAAGCGGAACCAGATTGATGTCCCAGCCCAGATATGCAAGGATGCCTCGCGTGACCCCACGGGCGGCCCGCTCCAGAAAGGCCTCATCTTCCAGGAGATAGGCCTCGGTGGGATGATCCATGAAAGCCACTTCTACCATGATGCCCGGCATATACGCCGTATCCAGCACCTTCAGCGTCTTCCCGTACCAGGTTTTAGCCCCCCGATCCTTCAGACCGATGGCCGCCACCAAGTGGCGTTGCACCGTCTCCGCCAACCTCTTCCCCTCCACCGAATAGTTCTTGCTGTCCGTTCCCCAGTAGAAGGTCTCGGTACCGTTGGAGTTGCCATCATGAGCGTTGTTATGAATCAAAACCAGAATAGTGGCCCCGGCCTCGTTGGCAATCTCGCCACGGCGGGTGAGGTCCTCGGTCAACGTGGCGCCCAACGCCACATCCTCCGTGCGTGTCATCACCGTCCGCAGGCCCACACCACGCAACAATTCGTCGATCCTTTTGGCAATCTTCAGGTTGACGGTCTTCTCCTGCGTGCCCGTGAATGGGCTGACCGCCCCCGGGTCCCAGCCCCCGTGTCCCGGATCGAGTGCCACCAGCGGAATGCTATTATCGCCGGGATTGTCCGACGGCGCTCGTAGTACATCGATGACCACTCGGTGACCGCGGCCCGTACTGAGGTCGTCCGGTCCCACGTCCGGCTCCATAATGAAGACCTGATAGCCGTTATAACGGCGCAGGGGCACGTTGACCACCGCGGCGGGCGGGTGCACCGACGACGCGCCAACCGTGACCACCCCCACCTCCGCCGAGTCAACTTCTAGAGAGAGACCGCCGGGCGGCACGGTCATCGCCGGAATCGTCACTTGCAGGACGTTGCCGTCCAGCAAAGCCCATGTCACTCCGGCCGGCTCAGCCGGCAAGTCCACCACCACCCGTGTCCTATCCGAGTGACCGGCATGGGCGCGCAACCCTTCAACCGCCCCCATCTTTGCCATTTCCGCCCGATATGTCATCATGGCGGCCTGCGCCCGAGTCACTCCCGACACCGGATTGAGTCTACCCTCGGCGTCTCCGTTGATTAGACCTTTCTCGATGGCGTAGGCCACATACCTGCCCGCTTCCGCGGACACCTGGGTCAGGTCTGGGAAGCGACCGAGCAGATCCTGCATCTGCGTCGAGCTCATAGCCTTAGCCTGTTGCTCCCAGCCCATACCACGCACCAGGATGACGGCCATGTGCTGCCGCTGCAGAGTGTCGTATGGGCGAAAATAGCCGTCGGGATATCCGCCCACCCAGCCCTGAGCAGCCGCAGCCTCAACGAAGGCGGCAAAGACGCTATCGACATCCGAGAAGCGGCAGGCCGTCTTGACCGGTGCCACTCCCTGTTGCAACACCATGATCTTGGCCGCCTGGCCACGCGTGACCGGCTCGCCGGGTCGGAAGGTGCCGTCGGAGTAGCCGTTGAGCACTTTGGCCTCAACCAAGTATTGGACGGCTTCGTACTCCACCGACGAGGTGCCGACATCGCTGAAACCCGCACTCCAGGCCGGTACGCTCAACGCAAGGCCAAAAATCAGAGACGCCACCACCACGAGACCCAGTTTTGCCCCCCGCATGATCCACCGTCCCATGCCCATGCTACGAGTTTGCTCCACTCCGGTACAACCTCAAAGCACGGGCGATCACCGCCGCCGCCTGGCAGCGCTGGGCCTCCGACTCCGGAAGGAACACTCCGTCTGAATACCCATTGACTATTTTCAGTCCCGCCACTTTCAGCACTTCCGATTCGGCCCAGTGCCCGGGAGGGATATCGCTGAACAACAACGTACGACTCGGCTCAGGGATAGTGAAGGCCTCACCCTCAAGGGCATCCAACGCTCGACCGACCATGACGGCCATCTGCACCCTTGTAATGGGAGATTCGGGAGCGAACCTCCGGCCATCCACACCCTTGACCAATCCCGCGGAGGCGGCGGCTTGAATCTCACGATATCCCCAATACGATGGTTTGACGTCGGTAAACACCTGCGCTCCCTCCGCGACAACCGAGGTCAACCTGTCCGGGAGGAACGCCCGCGCCAGATAGGCCGCAAACTGAGCACGAGTGATGGAGGAGTAGGGCATGAAATTCCCGTCGGCACTTCCCTTCACCACCCCTGCGACGCAGAGCATTTCTACGTCGGCACGAAACCAGTCGCTCCGATAAACGTCGGCAAAATACATCATGCCCGGGTCGATCTGGCCGCCGGGAGGACGCCTGGTAGTAGTAGTGGTGCTCACCGTAGTAGTGGTGCGTGTGATGGTTGTAGTGCCCCACGTCACCGTCGTCCTCGGCACCACGGGGCCGCCTCCGGCGGCGATCCACTCGTCATAGGTGGGCGCTGCCTTCAGGCTCCAATAGGGGTTCACCGCATGGGAGCCTCCGCTGACCCACCCTCCGATATGGATCTCAAAGTGTAGATGGGGGGTGGAATCTTCCGCGTTGCCACTGTCACCGGTGAAGGCAATGATCTGTCCCATTTGAACCCGCGAGCCATTGGTCAGTCCCGGTGCATACGCGTGTTCCGGGCCACCCTTGCCATCATCGGTTCCGGGAGTGTCGTTGTTTAAGTGAACGTAGAAATAATCATTGCCGTCGTCCCCGTGCAGGAGCAGGTAATACTCGGGGTAAGGATTCTCCCTGGCCGGCTTGCCGGTGAAGTTCAACCAATCCACGGTGCCGGACACCACCGCCACTACAGGTGTGCCCTTGGGCGCCAGAATGTCATTTCCTTGGTGATCATGCCCGCTGCGCGGCGCACCATAATCGTCCCGCCACTCGCGATGCTCCAAGAAAGGAAACAGAATGGGGAGCACCACCTTGTCGCCTCTAGAGGTGGTAGTGGCAGAACTGGCCGAACCGGCCATGCCTGAGACCAACAACCCCACCGCCAGGGCCAACAGGGCAATAACCGGCAGCCTACCACGGCCCGGCCCACCCTGCTCCCAAGAGCCGAGCCCTTTCTTTTGTCTGCATACGTACGCCATAAGGACCACTATCTATCTGAGATTCGCCGTCACGGGCACCTTATCCTGCCCGTCCGCAGCGCAACAATTCACCCGCCGCAAGCTGAACGGCCACACAAGCCGTGCGTCCTACCGCACGGCGCAGCGGCGCCACCGCCGAGGCGAGTTTCCGGCGTCTTTGCGCATCGTTGACCAGAGAATCGCGCAACAGCGCCTCGAGTTTGGCGCCGCCGTTTTCCGTCTCCAGCTCGTCGGCCGTGACCACGTAGCGATCTTGGCCGGTTTGGCGAGCAAACGAGCCAACCTTGGGATCGTAGGCGATGGCGGCCGCGGGCGTGCCCGCGGCCGCCGCTAAGATCCCGGCGTGCAGTCTCATCGTGACCGCGACATCCGCCTCCCGCAGCAGTCCCGCCAGCAGAGAAGGGTCGTCCACAAAGTGGAGATCGAAGGATCGTCCGCTCAATTGGGAGTCTGCGGCCAACTCCCGGCAAAGGGGGCCGTCGCTGCGCTGTTGGAAAGGCAGGAAGATGATGAAACAGTTTTCGTCAAAGACCACACGAGCCAAGGCACGTACCAACTGTCTCTTGTATTCGGTGCGATTGAGCCAGGGCCGAGGACACACCGCCAGCAGACGCCCGGTCAGGGGAACAGCCCACTCCGCAAGCACCTCGCGCGCCGCGGCGCGCGAGCAGGGTTCGAGGGCATACGCCGGATCAGGCACCACCATTTGAACCGCGGAGCGAACACCCACCTCCGCCGCCAGCGCCGCCGCTTCTCGATCGCGCCACGCGATAACCTGGCTGGCAGATCCCATCATGCCCACCGTCGCCCGCGCCGCCCGAGTGTGCAGTGGCCCCAGACCCTGTGCGTACCACATTACCGGCCTACCCAAAGCGCGGGCGAACCCCACCACAGATAAGAAGTAGGGAATGGGCCGCAGCTTGCCTGCCCGGAAGAGGAAGTGTCGGCCATACAAGGCGAAGTCCGCCTCGTGCAGCATGCTGCCCCCCCCACTGATCACCAGATCCGCCCATCTCACGGCATCGGCCAGGGCCTTGGGGTCACGCAGCGAGGTGGAGAGCGACTCCACTCCGTGCCGCATCCGCGTGTCGTGTGGCGAGAAAGACATGACCCGAAAGTGGGCCCGCGGGTCGTAACGTCTTATCTCCTGAATGATGCCGGCGAGAATGGCCTCGTCGCCTGCGTTGCCCTCACCGTAGTATCCGCTGATGAGATAGCGCATCAGCCCCGCGTGTTCCGGCCTCGTCCGTACTCGGCATGGCGCATCACGTCGCGCACAAACCCGGCCAGCGCCTTCTGGCGGCCGATTCGACTAGGTTTGGACGCCAACCGCCACAACCACTCCACACCATACCGTCTGGTCCACTGGGGCGCTCTGCGCACTCTGCCTGACCATACGTCGAAACTACCGCCTATACCCAACCCCACCTGCACACCCAGTTGGTGTCTATGTTTAAGCAGGAAGGATTCCTGTCGCGGCGCACCCATCGCTACAAGCAAAATCCTCGCCTTCGATGCCCGTATTTCATCAACCACCGCCCCTTCTTCCTGCGCTCCGAAATAGCCGTGGTGAATACCCGCCACTCGGAGGCCGGGGTGGGTTGCTTTGCATCGCGCAGCTGCCTCTTCCGCCACACCGGGCTCTGCACCCAGAAAGTACACGGGGATATTCTCCTGGGCGACGCGTGCCAGAACGTGCTCCGCCAGCTCAATGCCGGGCACCCGCTCCACTTCAGCTACGCCCTGTTGTTTGGCCGCCCAGACGGCGCCCACTCCGTCCGGGTACCGCAGGTCGGCTTCCAACACGGCCTCCGCCGCTATCGGATCGCGCTGCGCGCCTACGGCCAGTTCCGGATTGAAGGACACCGCTATTCTGGTGCCAGTCTCACTCAGGTCGCTGCGCGCATGGCCAATGACCCACTCCACGGCATCCTCTAGACCGATCAAGTCCAAGGGTAGACCCAGCACTTCGATCCGGCACGCGTCTACAGTTTTTGCGCCGGCGTCCCCTGCATCCGTGGCATCGGCATGCGCCGGCTCCACAGGCTTTCCCCATTCCTGGTAGGGAGGACGATCGAGATTCACCGCTGCGGCGGCATCTTGATAGATCTCCACGTACCGCTCCGCCGCCTTCAGGTGCGAGTGATTGGAAACGACATAGCTTCGGGCGGCCTCGGCGAGAGTCTCGCCGAGGCCGGGGGCGGCGGCCAGCCGCAGGATGGCCGCCGCCAAAGCCTGTGCGTCGCCGCCGGGCACCAGCAGCCCCGTCTCTCCGTCCCGCACCATCTCGGCCAAACCACCCACCGCCCCCGCTATCAACGGCCGACCTGACGCCATTGCCTCCAGCGCCGCCAGAGATGTCGCTTCTTCCACATTCTCGGAGTGTACGGATGGTACAAGCACGATGTCGCAGAGCCTATACAGGTCCAGAACAGCCGCGCGATCTTGGTTGCCCAACAGCCGAACCTGGTCCTGGAGTCCGTGCTGATGTACGGCTGCTTCAATCGCTTCGCGCTCCCCTCCCTCGCCGGCATGCAGCAATACGAATCGTCGACGATTCTCGGGATCCATAGCAGCAAGAGCCAGCGACGGGAAGACCACCCCATTTTTCTTCACCAAGCGACGCGGACAGAAAAGCACCGTCCGTCCCGGAGGAATGCGGTAACGCCCGCGCAATTCCTCGCGACCCTCTCGACTGGGAAAGAACGACGAGGTATCGATAAAGTTCATGAGCGACACCACCGCCGACGACCTGTCGGGAATCAAGTCCACTGCAAAGTCATAGAGACGGGTGTCTACGGTGACTATGCGATCCGCCTGGCGAAGCGCCTTCATTTCTGATCGCACCAGATACGACTTACCCCACGCCGACTTGGTGGTATATCCCTCCGAGAGGGACTCGTACAGCGGATAGCCGTGGAGCGTGAGCACCAGCGGGATACCGTAGCGATCGGCCGCGGCACGCAAACCGGGGACCGAGTATACGTCCTGGGCGTTCAGCACCTGCCACGGCACCCCGGCGGTGCTTTGCGCAGCCTGTTCGCGCCGATCGCGCGACAGTTCGCGCTCCGTGAGTCCGGCCACAATTTGTGCCCGCACCCACGCCGCATACATCATGCCCCAGCCACGCCGCGCACGATTGAGCGCTCCCGCCGGCCACACTATCCCCAAGTTGCGCACCACCTCTGGGATATGTGCACCCAGATAGAGTACGTGGGCATCGTGGCCAATTTCGCGCAGTCCGCGCGACAGCATGTCCAAGTGCGTGGTGGTGCCGCCTACCTGGCCCACATCGCGCATGGTGGGAAGGAGGATTCTCACAGCGCTCCCTCGGTGGTTACGCGGCCACCCCCGGTTGCCGCCTCTGTCGTCAAACCCTTGCGGTACAGCATCTCTTCCACCAAAAGAGAGATCGCCTCCACGCGATGATCCCAGCTATTCTGCTCAGCCAACCGCACCCGCTCGGCCCGCAACTCGGGGCCGTCTTCGGCCAACGCCTGCCTGATGAGACGCGGAAAGTCTTGTGGACCATCCGCCAACATGATGGATCCGCGATAGCGCTCCAGTTCGGGCAGGCCGCTGACAATCACCGGCACGCCTCCCGCCAGGTATTCGAACAGTTTGAGTGGAAATATGTTTCGCGTAAGCTCCATGGTTTTGTAGGGGATGAGGGCGATATCCAAGGACTTCACGTAGGCCGGCAACTCCGGCACCTGCTTACGTCCCAGCAAGTGTACGTTGGGAAGTGCAGCCAGGGTGGCCTCGTCCACGTCACCGGGGCGAACAGGACCAATGAGCAGTACGTTCCAGGAAGGATCCGCCTCCGCAATGGCTTTGATGGCCTGCACATCGAGGCGTTCATCGTGAATGCCTATGACTCCGATCCGCGGCCGCGCATGAGCCGCCGCGTCCGTCGGCAGCTTCACAGCCGGATCCAAGGCCTGCTTGAAGTGATCTATATCGCCGGCGTTGGGCACATGGTAGACGTGAGGATTGAAGCCGGCCCGCGCCGCCCGCAGATTGTCGGCCGTACAGATCACCAGATCGGCCCGTCGGCACAGCTGCTCGTCATAAGACCAGACCACCTCCGGCTTGACGAACCCCGGGAAGGCCGAGTGCTCATCGACGCAATGATAGACCACAGCGGCCGGATCCAAGAGCTCCACGATATCCACCGCTGTGGGCAGGTAGCTCCACAACAAGTAATTGCGTAGACCCAGCCGGCGCACCGCCCACCGTACATAAGCGGCTATTACGCCTTGGTTGACACGATTAATCTGTCGGCATACATTGCCGAAGGGGAGGAGCGGCGGCGGTGTCAGCGTCCAAAGGTCAAGCTCAGCACGAGACACACGTGGAGGTACGGCGCTCCAGCGGCGCCAACGCTCCGGCACCTTGAAGGGTGCCAACATCGTCACCGGCTCCTCCACGTACAGGACGCGATTGGTGGGTGCCAAGCGGTGCATGATCTGCTGCTTGCTCGTCCAATGAGCCATGTAGTCCAGCGACGACAGCACCACGATGTCCCAGCCCCGAAGCATGATCTGAGAACCTACCTTCCGTTCCAGCCTTCCGGCTTTCGCCTGCTTAAGTCTTGGTTTGTTATGTGGCCTACCCTATCACGGCCATAGCCCTACGATACGCGTGTTGGTACCGCCGTGCCGCCGCTTCCGGCACGAAATCCTTCATCACCCGCGACGCTCCTGCCCTGCCCATACGCAGACACAGTTCCGCGTCCTGCAGCAACTCCACCACACGATGCGCCATAGCTCCAACCGCAGTCTCCCGGTCTACACGCGGTACCAAATATCCCGACATACCATCCTCCACCGCCTCCGGCACACCACCCACCGCCGTGGCCACCACCGGCAGACCGGTAGACATGGCCTCCATGATGGAGAGGGGCAGGCCTTCGGAGATAGAAGTCAACCAATAGACGGAGAGCCTGCGCATTGCCGGCCAGATGGTCGGCAGCCGTCCTGGGAAAGCCACACGACTACCAATGCCCAAGTCGAGCGCGATCTGTTGGAGCTGCGAACGATCCGGACCATCGCCCACTATGGCCAATCTGGCAGCAGGATACGCCTGCGCCACCTGAGCAAACGACCGCAGCATCAAGTCGATATCTTTGACCCCAACCAGTCGCGCCACCGTGCCCACCCAGCGCGCATTGGGGGCGTCGATGGCCGCCATCGCCTCCGGAATATCCGGGTCCGGCGACGCCGCCGAGATACCGGAAGTCTGCGTTTCCAGCCATGCGCGTTGTCGCTCCTCCGGCAGCGGGCGGGTCGCGTCCAGCTCCAACCCCGGACGAACAACCACCAACTTGGCCGCCGGATAGCCGCGGGCCATGAGCCGTCTCCGCAAATCTTCCGAGACACAGATCAGTTGGTCCACCGCTGCCAGTGTCGCCCGGTCGCACACACCGTAGGTGGAGGCACGGAGCCTGCTGTCGTAGTCGAGAAGCAGGTCCGAATGTATGGTGGTGAAATAACAAGGCAGGGTTTGGGCTGCGCCGCGGGCGAAGCGAAGAGCGCTGGGCCGAAACATGCGTAAAGCCCGTACAGGAAGGTTGGCGCGAGAGCCATGAGTATGCACCACCTGCCATCCGCCTTCCGCCAACTCCGCACGTATATGAGGTAGAACCCGCGGATCAAATGGTCCGGACATGGGGAGAATCCGGTGTGGTATGCCGCGTCGCGCCGCCTCTTGGACAAGCCCCCCGCCACCCATGCAGAGGAGATGTAGATCTATGTCGCGATCGAGCAGGGCATTCAGCAGGGGCAGCAGGTGCGTCATGACGCCCCCCGTATCGTCTCCTCCTATCACGTGCACAACACGCAGTCGTTCGGCCTGCCCGGCCTCGTAAGCGGCCTTCCAGGTGGTCCCGCCGGCCTCCTTCATGCCCGTCTCCAACTTGGAGGCCTCTTTCATGCCGGCCTCCGCGCCAAGGTCTTAGCTCGAGAACGAGGAAGACGGCCCACCGGAGGCTCGTCGCCCAATAGCCTCGCCGGCACAAGCCCTCTCTCCTCTTCTCCTTGTGTCGACACCGACGACGCAACGCCCGCCAGGAACCAGAACCCAGCGCCCACCACCAGCGTCTCCCAGACGCTCGAAGTGAGCGCCGCCGCACACACGGCCACGAAACCGCCGAACACGCCCGCAACGATCCCGCGAAGCAGAGGATCGGCAGCACCGCCGAAAGATGCCACCAGACCCTTGCCCGCCCGAACAAGGATCCACAAGAATGTAACCAACAACAGCAATCCTCCCTCGGCACCCAATTGCAGGTAGTAACTATCTATCCACAGACGACCGTACCCGGCCATGTATGCGCTGGTCCCTCCCAAGGTTCCCAGGCCCACGCCCCACCACGGATGGTCGAACATACGCAGTAGAGCGATGCGCCAAACGTAAAGACGGCCATTGGTTGCACTGAGCCGGATGTAGTAGCTGCTGAAACCGAAGAGCAGGCGATCCCAGAACCTGCGCGGAGTGACAAGAGCTCCAACCAGTGCGACACCCAGCAACCGGCCCAGCCACGGCCGGAAAGCGAGCAGCACCACGGCTACGAAGCCCGCTCCCAACCCAATATACGCTCCGCGACTGAAGGTGACACCCACCGCCGCCAACAGTATCCCGGTCAGAACGGCGCAGATCACTCGCCGGCTACGACCGATAGAAGAAAGAGCCAGCGTTCCGGCCATCATGCTCCCCAGCAGCAGAAACGCGCCCAGCCCGTTAGGATTATGAATAATAGAGTAGGCACGTGTGCCGATATTCTCGTGTGTGTCCACCCATGATGCCGGCATGGGGGCATTGGTCACGTATTGGTACAAACCGTGAAGAGCCAGGAGCAGCGACGCCCCCAAGAATACGACCACGGTGGCTTTGATCCATCGCCGATCTTTGGGTAACCACACGCCCAGAAAGTAAAAGAGAAACGGCTGAAAGGTCACCCGTAGTGCAAACTGCGCCACCTGATCGGGCACCTGGTTGACCACCACCGACCCCACCGCCAAGACCAGGGCCACCAAGATGGGTACAGTCGCAGGCACCCAGCGCAACTCGTGGCGGCGAAGGATAAGAGCCGAAATCGCTACAGCCAACAGGCCGTATATCAGCAGCACCTCATCCCAATAGCCTCCCCACGCAGAACCAAGAAAACTACGGACCAACCAGTCGATCCAGGGGAAGGCGGCCAATACAAGCAGCAGCAGTTCGGCCCGGAACGGTACCACCAAACTCAGACCGGCTACCAGCGCCGCCCCGATCAGCAACATGAAGGTATCCGGCCCGGCGGCGGCGCTCAGGCCTACGGCGATTGCGGCCAGCGCCACCGCCGACCACACGGCCACACTCGGCCGCCGGCACCGGCGGCCGATATCCCCTGAGGCGGCCGCGCGGCGCAGCCCGCGGCCCACCCATCCTTCGCCCAACCCTCGTGCTACTGCCACATACAATCGAGCAACCAACTGCAGGAGGCCTGCGCTTTGTGATCCTGCAGCCAGAGAAGGAATCAAGGGCATCGACGCCCCCCGCACGCACAGCAATCGACTACCGCCAATCCCGGCGGCGACGGCGCGCCCCGCGACCGCCGCCAACCTCCCCATCAGCGACACCCGCCATGCAACACAGAGCCAATGCCGGACGGAGACGCACGCACGCCCGGTCAGCGAGGCCGACCAGATGCTCAATCCTCAGCCACCGTTCTTACTTGTTGGACCTGAGTCCTCACGTCAAAGCCCGGCCCGTGCACCTGCAAAGACATACCTACGTTCAACACAATCCCGCCTACCGATATGGCCGAACCTGAGTCGTGGCCCTTTCCTTTGACCCAGATACTGAGGTCCCAGTACACCTGGGAGACGGCACCCGGCACCGGTTGCCCGTCGGCCGTGAACACGTCAAGAGGTGTGCGCACAGCCTCGACCTTCTCCACATGACCCAGCAGGGCGCCGCCCTCATCGTACACAGGCAACCCCACCTCAAACTGATTCACAGTGGGATCTCGCTGTTTCTCCATGGTGAGTTTGGTCTCGACGGTCACAGCGGCGGCCGGTTTTGAGAAGCGAACGAACGCAAAGAGAACCAGAGCCACCAGCAGAACAAGGATCAGAATGTCCACCACGCTGACCTTGCCGAATAACCGCCCCTGTCGATCGATGAACGTAGTCATATGCAACACTCCGGAGACGGTAGGATGAGCATGTGGAAGGCCTGACAGATTCTAGCCCACCCCGCGAGCTGCAGCCATACTGAACGCCCGTGTCGACCCCGTTGGGCGGAAACTCTCCTCTTGTCGCCGGTGACGCAGTCGGCTAGAGTCGAAGTATGCGTACGCTTTTTCTCACCTTCGGCACGCGACCGGAGGCCATAAAAATGGCCCCCGTGGTGCAAGAGCTCAACCGTCGTGAATGCTTCCAGGTCATTACCTGTGTCACCGCACAGCATCGCCAGATGCTGGACCAGGTAATCGCAGAGTTCGACATCCCCATAGATTATGATCTGGATATCATGAGGCATGCGCAATCGCTGACACACATAACCACAGCCGTACTCCAAGGTCTTGAGCCGCTGTTGGAGAACGAGAACCCACATATGATGCTGGTCCACGGCGACACCACCACCACATTTGCGGCGGCGCTGGCGGCCTTCTACCACCAGATCCCGGTGGCACATGTGGAAGCCGGACTGCGCACGGACACCCTCTACAGTCCATACCCCGAGGAAGCCAACCGCCGATTGGCCGACCGCTTATGCGAAGTGTTCCTCGCACCTACCGAGACCGCCCGTGCCGCCCTCCTTGCGGAAGGCATCAGTCCCGATACCGTACTTGTCACCGGCAACACCGTTATTGACGCCCTCCTTCTCACCGCTTCCAAGCCGACCCCTGAGTTCGAGCCGGCGCTGCGGGCAGGCCTAGGAAGACCCGGGCCCAAGATCCTGGTCACTGTGCACCGTCGCGAAAGCTGGGGTATGCCCATGGCCTCCATTGCCCGAGCCATCCGCGGGTGCTGCCGTTATCGCCCCGACCTTACCTTCATCTTCCCAATCCATCTCAATCCGGTGGTGCGTGAGACGTTCCGTGGCATCCTGGGTGATGAGTCCGGTGTCGTCTTTGCCGAACCGCAACCATACCGACAGTTCGTGCATCTGATGAAGGCCGTTGACCTAGTCATCACCGACTCCGGCGGCATCCAAGAGGAAGCCCCCGCGCTCGGTAAACCTGTGTTGGTCATGCGTGACGTAACCGAGCGGCCGGAAGGAATCGAGGCGGGGACGGCCCGTCTGGTGGGGACGGATTCCGCAGTCATCGAGTCCACTATCGACGAGCTACTGACCGATCGCGCCGCGTACGACAGCATGGCCAATGCCGTCAGCCCCTACGGTGACGGGAGGGCCGCACAACGAATTGCAGACCATCTGGAGCATTTCTTCGGCTTTCGGAAACAACCGGCTGAGGAGTTCGTCTATCCGCCCACGGATCCGCAGCTTCACAGCGGAGAACCTCACTGATCATCGGCCCCGCTCTTCTCAGCGCTGCGGGCGGCCCGTCCGGCAATCAATCCCGCAGCCGCACCCGCTCCCACGCCATTATCGATGTTCACCACCACCAAGCCGGACGAACAACTCTGAAGCATGGAGTACAGTGCGGCAACACCTTTGCCCCCCAAACCATACCCAGCGGACACGGGCAACCCTATGACCGGAACGGTCACCAATCCGGCCACCACAGACGCCAGCGCTCCTTCCATCCCCGCAGCCACCACGATCACGTCAACGTCAGCATCCAACATCTCCGTCAGTGGCACCAGCAGTCTATGCACACCGGCAACGCCCACATCCTGGGCCGTGAGCACGCGGCACCCCATATGCCGCGCTACCAATTCCGCTTCTTCAGCCACCGCCAGGTCGGACGTGCCCGCGGTCAATATGCCAACCAGCCCGGCTCCACGAGGCACTTGGTAGTCCGCCCGCACAACCTCCATAGCCCCCGCCTGCCCAATCCACAGATGAAGGTTCTCGTCGGCCGCCCAGTTTTCTACCGGCCGACGTCTCTCCTCATCCACCCGGCTGGCTAAGGCCAACCCTTTCTCATGCACAAATGCCTGCACGATGGCCAGAAACTGGGACGGACTCTTGCCCGGCGCGTATATCACTTCCGGCACGCCCCTGCGCGTCGAACGGCCTATATCCAACCGCGCAAACTCTCCTACATGGGCCACATCCAGATGCGGGCGTCGCTGTGAGACTTCATCAGTCATGCAGCGGCAGGAACTCCCCCCAGACGATCGGCGTCCAGGCCCGCTGTTAGCAGGATCATCTCCACCAACTCCTCGAACGAAATGCCCGCGCACTTCGCTTGCGCGGGTAGATCAGATAGGTCCGTCATGCCGGGCAGAGTGTTTACCTCGATGAACTGTGGTACGCCGCAACTATCTACCATGAAATCTACACGACAGTAGCCACGACACCCCACTGCTTCAAACACACGGCACGCCAAGCGCTGCGCCTCCGCATACACATCTGGAGCCAGGCGGGCAGGAATAATGAACTCCGTCATTCCCGCTGTATATTTTGCCTCATAGTCGTAGAATTCGTTCTTGGGCACCAGTTCCAAAACGGGCAGAGCAAACGGCCCGTCCTTCTTCTGGAGCACTCCCACCGTGATCTCAGCTCCCTCTACACAATGCTCCGCAAATATGCTGCCGAACTCACGTCTTCCCTGTTCAATGGCCTCCGTCAGGAAGCCGGGTTCAGTGATCTTCACCACTCCCACCGAAGATCCCTCTTGTACCGGCTTCAATATCAGCGGATACCCGAGACCACGCTCCACGGCGACCGCCAGCGTCTCGGCAGGCGTTCGCTGATCAATCTCTAGGTAGGGGGGCGTGGGCACACCACTCTGTCCCAGAACCTTCTTACAGATCACCTTGTTCATGGCCAACGCAGACGCCAAGACTCCTGAGCCCGTGTACGGGATCCCAAGTATCTCCAACAAACCCTGGATGGTGCCGTCTTCTCCATATCGACCGTGCACGGCCAGGAAGGCCACCTGCGCGTTCACCTCGACCAGTCGCCGAGCCACGTCCGCTTGAGCGTCAACCGCTACGGCTTGGTAGCCTAGAGTTTTCAATGCATACAGGCAGTTGGTACCTGAGCGCAGCGACACCTCGCGCTCGGACGAAATACCGCCCATGAGAACAGCAATGATCTTGTTGCGCAACCCCACGCTGAAACCCCCTTATCGTGGGGGCGAATGTAACACAAGGTCACCCGAGAATAGGAGACCTTCTAGACTTCGCAAAGTCTACGAACCCATGACGAGCTGCGAGCCCGCAGCCAACGCTCCCCCTGCAACTGCCGGATGTGCCTCCATGGAGGCCTCGGCGGCCACGAGTAGCTCGCGCGGAGTGACGCCATCCTGCGGGAAATCAGCATACCCGATCAGAACCTCGAGTTTACGCCCATCTACCAAACGGGCCGACGCCGACCGACGCGCCTCGGCCACAATGGCCGGCAACCCCGGTATTACTCCTTTCAGCACCAAGGCTATTCGGTCGTCCATGATACGGTATCCATCGATCTGATGCCCGTTGAGCGCGTCGCCGGCCTGTCGGCGCACACGACGCGCCAGGGCGCCGAGGGCCCGGCCGGCCGCCTGGGGCCCGGACAACAGAGCAAGCTCCTCGTATCGCCGAAGCCGCACAACCACAACGGAGAACCCCGTGCTCTTGCTATCACCATCACCGGTGTAGAGTTCGCCTAGGGCACGGACGAAACCGGCGCGTGTCCCAAAGCCCGAAGCCTCATCTCTGGAATCGATAACCGCTGTGCCATCGCCGGCGGTAGCCTTGGGCTCCGTGCGCAACCGGCGCGCGGCCCTAATGGACATGAACACTCCACCCAGCCAAATGAGCACCAGCGGCACCAGCAGCCGCCTCGTTGAACCCCACAGCACCATGGGCACAACGATGACGGCATCAAAGACACACAACAGATAGCCGAGAGAAGTATCGTCGGTAAAAACTACGGTGAGACGGAGAGCCCATAGCGAGTACAAGGCCAGCAGGATAGAGTAGAGGATTGCAAATACGCTTCCCATGCCGAAGGCCGGCGGACCGAGAACAGCCATCAGACCAAACACGATCAGTCTGTATTTGGCCTTCTGACGTTCTCTCATGTGTGTCCGCCCACGCCGGAGCTTGTTGAAAAGTCAATTGCATCCTAACACTATTGCAATAACCATGCAATATATATTGCTAAAAGCGATATATGAAATAGCGATAGATTACAATACTGCTGAACTCAAGACGCAACCGACCGGATTAGGAAGCGAAAAGACACAACGGGGAGTGGAGGATACCGGAGTCGAACCGGCGACCTCCGCCTTGCAAGGGCGGCGCTCTCCCAACTGAGCTAATCCCCCAGGGCAACGAAGAGAAGAGGTGGGCCTAAGTGGAGTCGAACCACCGACCTCATCCTTATCAGGGATGCGCTCTAACCAGCTGAGCTATAGGCCCACAGGAGTCTGAAGTTTACCGGCTCCGCCGCCGATGTCAAGCGAGTCTCACGTAACTTGGGCCGTAGACCGGCCGTGCTCACATGGCGCAGCGTCCGGCATTGCGGTAAGCTTGAGATGCATTCCAAACTCAATCCGGAGCATGAGGCAACGTCCAATGGAAGGCTACGACAAGATGGTGGTCTACGGTGTCAGCTTTGATGCCAGCCGACAACCCATCGTGCTTCTCAAAGCGGAGGAGGGCACCAAATACCTCCCCATCTGGATCGGCCACCCGGAAGCGGCGGCCATACTCATGAAGCTGCAGAATGCGGAACTACCGCGTCCCATGACCCACGACCTGATGGCCAATATCCTGGCCGATCTCTCCACTAAACTGATGCGTGTGCTGGTAACGGAGCTGAAGGAAAACACTTTCTACGCCGTCCTTCAGCTCGCCACGCCAGACGGAGAAATCGATGTGGATTCACGCCCCTCAGACGCCATCGCCCTGGCCGTCCGAACTGATGCTCCCATATTCGCCGCCCACGACCTACTCGATACCAGCGGCGTTGAGTTTGAACAGGCGCCCGAGGATTCTGAAGAACTGGTCCAGGAGTTCCGCGATTTCTTGGACCACATCACTCCAGAGGACTTCTAGCTATTCCTTCTTCGTCAACTCTTCTTTGGTAACCGCTAACACCAGTCGGAAGACCTCCTCCAACCCCTCGCGGGAGAGCGGACCCCGGTTAGACCGCGACAGATAAGTGATAACCCAATCCTCCTGGGCCGGATCCAAAAAACTGATCCCCTTACTGTCCTTATACGTCTTCAGCTTCTCGACCAGCTGGAGTCTTTTGTTCAAAGCCTCCAGAATTTTGAGGTCGTTATCACTGATTTGTTCTCGATATTGCCTGATGACCGGGTCACTCTCACTCATAACCATCCCTATTCCTCTTTGAGCCGTCTGTGCCGCACACGAGCAGTAAGCGTTCATGCTAGCACTGATGCTACGTGGTGAGCGAGTCCGCATAATCGCGGCAGGCCGCGACGAACGATCTCATCCCTCGTCGGCACGACGCCGGATGGATGAGCACTCGCGAGCAGAGCAGGCTTTTGGTGGCAACCCCCTCCCCCAGCCGGCCCTCCCATGCGGGATGATGCAACCCAAAGGCAAAACTGTTAGATACCGGGGCTTCCGCCAACTCGGCGTCCTGGATCATCCAGCCGGTGACAATCTCGCTTCGCTCCAGCAGCAGACAGTCCTTCTCCGCTTTGACTTCGACGAAGCCGGGCTCCTCGAGATCGCCTACGATCTCCATGGAGGCAGGCAGCACGCCACACAGCTCATGTGAGCGTCCGAACGAATCCTGTACGCCCCTAAGCAGGTAGGTCATCCCTCCTCCTAGAGCCAGCACAGGCAACCCTTCCTCTATGCGCACGCGCAGATCGCGCATGAGGGAGAAATTGCCTGCCAGTTCCGACAGGGCCTCCTGCCATAGATGCCCTGCCAACACGACGCCGGCGGTCTCCGCAGGTAGCGCTTCATCTTCAATGAGATCAAGCCGGCGGACGCGCGCGCCCGCCGACCGCAACAGCTCCACTGCGTCCCGGGTCCAGGGTGTGAAACCCCGCCCAGACGCAAGGAGAACCATGGGGCCGCCGGACTCCCGCGAAAAACCGGGGTCGGGCAGAAAACCACGCTGCCCCGCCAACTGTTCAATGAGGTCCAGGTTCAACCGACGCTCCAGCGCGGCCATGGCCTCCGCCGGTCCTTTCACAGACGATACACCCGCAATCCCCGGGGCCGGAGTGTCCCACTCCGGCATCTCCCCCTCCATGAGAACGCCCGCCAAAGGTAGATCGGGACCACACACTGCGTTCCGCATCTCCTTTGCATGCGCCTCATCACGAAGCCCGCTTAGGATGACACCGCCGAGGTTGATGTCGGCCAGCCGCGCTCTTATGCCGTCGACCACAGCCGCCACCGTGCGACCCCATCCCCGACAGTCGACCAGCAATACCACCGGAGCATCCAGTTTTTTCGCCGCAGCTGCAGGCGTCCAGCGGCCACCGGCACATTCGTCAAAGATTCCTACCCCCGCCGCCAACAACGACAGCTGCGCTCCTCCCACCGACCGCGCATACAGATCTCCCAGAGCTTCCAAGCCGTAGAGTCCGGCGTCCAGAAAGCATGAACCTCCCCAGCGATCCCACACCTCTCCCGGAGCAACGACGCCGAGATGATGCAGACGTATCTCCACTCCACTGCGTAAGGCGATCTCCGCCAGAAATGAAGCTATAGCGTAACCCAATCCCGTTCTGTGCGTGGGTACAAACAGTACACGAGGAACCGACAATCCCTACACTCCCAATCCATTCTTGCCGATGCAACACACATGAAGAAGTTCGAGCTGAAGCCCACAACTCCTTACCGACAGGTCGGAGACTTCCTAGTTGCCCGCACCATCCTGGCCACTGCCGTAGTGGTGGCTGCGGTAGTTCTAGCCCTGATCTTGTCACATCCTTGGGCGTGGTGGTTGGCCGGCACCGCAATCTTTTTAGATCTTACCAACATACCTTTATGGCTATGGGCAGGGCGCATTCGTCAACCGATAGCGGTATGGCCCGCGGCACTCGTCGATCTGGCCTTCACACTGTTCTTGGCGCACGTTACGGGAGGCACGTGGAGCGCTGTCGCCCTATTTCTTGCCTGGCCCGTGCTGACCGCAGCTCTGCTGTGCGGACCCCCTTCAGGATATCTGATGGCTTCTATCGCTGCCGCGCTCTACACAGGCCTTGCGCTCCTCGAACGGAAGGCCCTGCCTCCCATTGACCTGTTCGCCATCTTCGGTTTCTCGCTCCAAACCGGATGGGGTGCCGTGGGCGCTACTGCCCTAGCCCTTCTGCTCTTTGCCTTCGTGCTTGGTCTCCTGACCAGCGGAACCTCGTCGACCCGTATCCGTCTCACAGAAGTCCTACAGGTTGAACGAGACCGTCTGGCCGCACAAGAGGAAGCCAACCGCCGTCTGGTGGTTCTCGAGGAAACGGGGGCCATTCTCAGCCGTCTTCAAGATCTCGAGTTCCTGCTGCCTCGGGCGCTGGAGAAACTCACGTCGTATGTGGGCGCCGACGCCGGTTTCATAATCCTCTATCCTCCCGACGTGTTGGAGGGCGTGCTATCAGCCCACCTCGGCCTTGATGAGAGCGATTGCCGTCGGCTACTGGCCAAAGAGCTCCCTACTCAGGTAGACAATATCGAACGAGCCGCCCTGGGCCCTGCAACTCCCGACTACCAGAGCTACTTGGCTGCGCCCCTCCGCTTGGGCGACGACTACCTGGGCACGGTCTATCTACTCAGCCGCCCGAATCGACAACTACAACGCGGAGCCGAGGAGCTACTACACGCCCTCGGGGGACAGTTGGCCATCGCTGTGCGCAACGTACAGTTCACGCAGCAGCTCAAAGCCGCCAATGAGGAACTTCTGCATGTAGACCAGCTAAAAAGTGACTTTCTAGCCACCATGAGCCACGAACTGCGCACCCCACTGACCAGCATTGTGGGCTATACAGATATGTTACTCTCCGGGCTGGGCGGCAGTATATCCGACAAGCAGAAGACTCTGTTGCGCAGCGTGCTCAACAGCAGCGAGACGCTTCTCAACCTGATCAACGATCTCCTCGACCTCACCAAGATCGAGGCGGGCAAGATGGACCTAGCTCTGGAGCCTGTGGAGCTTAGGCGGGTAGTGGCAGAAGTCTTAAATGTGATGGGCCCCAGAGCTCAGGAGAAGCGCATCCGCATGTCCAGCTTCATCCCCACACCTCTACCCCTCTTATTAGCCGATGCCTCCAAAATAGAACAGATACTGGTGAATCTCGTGTCCAACGCGGTGAAATTCACACCGGAACTCGGTTCCATCACCATAGAAGGGCGTCCCCTGCCTACCGGCGTCGTGGAGGTACGCATAAAAGACACAGGTATGGGTATCGCTCGAGAAGATTTAGTCCGCATCTTTGAACGCTTCTCACAGATTGATAACACATCCACCCGCAGCCAGGGCGGCACGGGGCTTGGCCTGGCAATCACCAAGGATCTCATTGAACTTCATGGCGGCACCATCACTGTACAATCGCAGATGGGGCAGGGTTCCGTTTTCATCTTCACCATCCCGCAGGCCCTGGCCGATCGCGGCCCAAGCCGGACAAAGCACGTAGAAAGGGGGAGCTGATGGCACGCATTCTCATAGCCGACGACGATCCAGATATTCTCACCATCGTGTCCATGTCGCTCGAGGCGATGGGGCATCAGGTAGACAGGGCGACTAACGGACGGGAGGCCGTCTCGCTGGCGCGGACGGGCCAACCCGATCTGGTGCTGATGGACCTCATGATGCCGGAGATGGACGGCTACGACGCCACCGTCGCCATCAAGGCCGATGCAGCTACGGCCGACATACCAGTGGTGGCCCTGACGGCCAAAGCCATGCGCGGCGACGAAGAGCGTGGACGGCAAGCCGGCGTCGACGGCTACATTACCAAGCCATTTCGCATATCCCAGGTGCTGGAGGCCGTAGCTCAGTTCATCGCGTAGAGGAGCGCCGGCCGGCACTCCCGGACGCGGCTACGCGGCACGGCTCAGCGGTTGCGACTGATGAGCAAGAGACGCAGCAGGTTCACCAGAGCCATAAGCGCTGCCGCCACATAAGTCAGGGCTGCCGCGTTCAGCACGGCCCGCGCTCCTCCTATCTCATCCCCCACCAAGATGCCGTGCGACTCCAGACCTGCCAAGGCCCGGCGCGAAGCATTGAACTCCACGGGGAGGGTAACTAAGGTGAATAACACAAACACCGAGAACAGTACTATGCCGATGTTCATCACGAGCTCATTTCGGCCCAAAACCAGACCCAGGAAGAAGAGAAAAAACCCCAGATTGCTGCCCAACGCCGCCCCCTGCACCATGAAGCTGCGCGCGCGCAAGAAGGCGTAATTCTCGGCATCCTGAAGCGCGTGGCCGGCTTCGTGCGCCGCCACGCCCAGCGCCGCCAACGAGTTGCTTTTGGCCACTTCCGGGCTAAGTGTCAGCGTCTTGGAGCGTGGGTCGTAGTGGTCGCTCAGTCTGCCACCTTCCACCTCAATACCCACATGCCCCAGGCCGGCGGCATCTAAGAGCATCCGCGCGCCCTGCGCGCCTGTAAGTCCGCGGGCGGAAGGGATGTCCTTATACTGGTTGAAGGTGGAAGAGACGCGAAACTGCGCAAAAATAGTGAGAAGCAGGGCCGGAACAAGCAGTATCAGAGTCCAGTCCCATAGGAAGAGCGGCATGTTTTTCTGCACTCCCTCCTTCAAGATTCACGGTCAATTGTCGATAATTATAACAAACAGCAAACGTCCCTCGTGCTATTGTTCCAATACTGAAGCGAGTCAAGTACACATGAACCAAACCCCCAAACCTGCAAATAGCCCCCGGCGCCTGGGGGATATCTTGATGGCACAGGATATCTTGAGCAGAGAAGACCTGCGCAAAGGGCTCGATTATCAGCGAGAAACAGGAGCCAAGCTCGGCGAAGCGCTGGTGACACTGGATCTCGTCTCCGAGGAACAGTTGGCCGACGCCCTCTCCACACAGCGCGGCTTGGATGTAGTCAATCTGGCCGACCTCTACCCAAACCCGGCCGCCGTCAGCCTTCTAACGGAGAAATTCGTCCGTGCGCGACAGGCCATACCCATCGACTTCCGCGATAGTTCGGTCGTACTGGCCATGTCCAACCCATTGGACGTGATCACCATAGACGATGTGCGCATCATCACCGGCAAAGAGGTCATCCCGGTAGTAGCCACATCCACCAGCATCCTAGACACGATCGACTACCTCTACGCACACAAGGGACGACTCAACGGGAGCGGGGACGGTGAAACGGAGGGGGAGGGAAGCCTCGAAGAAGAGGAGCTGGCCCAGGACTTCTCCGTAGTCACCCTGGTGGATGAGGTGCTCGATACAGCGCTGAAGCGGCGGGCCTCCGACGTCCACTTAGAACCTCAGGCGGATGGGCTGGTCATTCGCCTGAGGGTGGACGGCGTGTTGCACCATCTGACCACTGTGCCCATTTCGCGCAGGCCGGGCATCATCTCCCGCATCAAGATCCTGGGTGATATGGATATCGCCGAAAAGCGCCTTCCCCAGGACGGACGCGCTACGTACGTGTCGGATGACAGGGAGGTAGACCTACGTATCGCCAGCATCCCTACCGTTCACGGTGAGAACATCACCATCCGGCTCCTCGAGGTCTCCATGTTTTCCATCTCGCTGGAAGATCTGGGCATGCAGCCTAAAGAGCTGGAGATACTCCGTAACATCATTCAACAACCGCACGGCCAGGTGCTCATCACCGGACCTACAGGATCGGGCAAGTCCACAACCCTGTATGCCGCTCTGGAGGAGCTCAATCAACCCGGCGTCAAAATCTACACGGTAGAGGACCCTGTGGAACGCAAGATGTCCGGTATCCTGCAAACTCAGACCAAGGCGGGCATTGGCCTGACTTTTGCGGCCGCTCTACGCTCTCTCGTACGCAGCGATCCCGACATCATTATGATCGGGGAGATTCGCGACTACGAGACCGCCCTGATCGCAACCGAAGCTTCGCTGACGGGACATCTGGTGCTCTCCACGCTGCACACAAACGATGCCCCCTCCACCGTTTCCCGCCTACTGGAAATGGGATTGCCGCCGTATTTGATAGCCTCGTCGCTCGAGTGCGTGGTGGCTCAGCGCCTTGCCCGCAAACTGTGTCATTTCTGCGCGGAAAAGTTACACCTGAACCAGGCGAACATGACCGCCGCCGACAGAGAATTCTTTGGTCGCCAGACGGTTGAAGTCCGCCGTCCGGTAGGCTGTCGACGGTGTTTCAACACCGGATACAGCGGTCGTATCGGTCTCTTTGAGGTGCTCCCTATATCCAAGGAAATACGGCAACTGATCCTTAACCAAGCCACGGCCGACGAAGTGCGTGAGGCCGCTCACAAGGGTGGGATGAAGACGCTCCGGGAGGATGGAGTGCAGAAGGTGCTTTCCGGCATAACCTCAGTGGAAGAGGTCCAGCGAGTCACCATGTGACATCTCGTCGCCCTGTGCAGAGTCGTCGTCATCGGCTCCGTCGGCTCCGTTGTCCTCCCCGTCGGCCACCACACGCGCCACACTTGACACTTGGTCGCCTTCATTGAGTCTCATGATGCGGACACCCATAGTATTGCGCCCCAGACAGGAGATCTGCTTCACCGGCGTACGTATGAGCACCCCTTCCTGGGTCACGAGCAAAAGTTCGTGGTCCTCCCGCGCCGGACAGACCGCCACGAGGTCGCCGCGACCGGGAGCGTCCTTGATGGTGAAGACGCCTCGGCCTCCGCGCTTCTGGGTACGATATTCCGACATGCACGTGCGCTTGCCGTAACCCCCGGTGGTGACACACACCAGATCCAGATCATTGCGGGCGGTGGCCATACCCACGACCTGATGTCCTACGGGGAGGTTCATGCCAATCACGCCCATGGTGTCGCGCCCTGTGGCACTCACCCCCGTCTCGTGGAAGCGGATGGCTTTGCCCTCGGACGAAACCAGGATCAGATCATCATCTTTGGCGGTGAGTTCTACGGCGATGAGCTCGTCGCCCTCGCGCAGGTTGATGGCGATGAGGCCGTCGGCCCGCAGCCGGGTGTCGTACGCGCTGAAGGCGGTCTTCTTGACCTGGCCGTTGCGGGTGGCAAAGACGAGGTACTCGGCATCTTTGAAGTCCTTGGTGGCAATGACGGCCCTGACCTGTTCGTCCTGGGCCAGTGGTAGCAGGTTGACTAAGGCCCGTCCCTTCGCCTGACGACTCCCCAAGGGCAACTCGTGCACCTTCAACCGATAGATTTTGCCCCGCGAGGTAACGAAGAGGATGTAATGATGGGTGGTGGTGATGAAAAGGTGTTCGATGTAATCACCGTCTTTGAGGTCCATACCGCTGACACCCATGCCGCCACGGTGCTGCAGGCGGTAACCGGAGACCGGCATCCGCTTCACGTAGCCGGACTTGGTCACGCAGATAACCATCTCCTCAACGGCGATCATGTCCTCGATATCGATCTCGCCCTCGGACGGAGCGATTTCTGTGCGTCGCTCATCCCCGTACGCAGCTTTGACCTCCAAGAGCTCCTCCCGGATGATCTGATACACCTTGGCGTCACTGGCCAACACTGCTTCCAGGTAAGCGATGCGCTCCATCAAATCCCGGTGCTCCTCCTCCAGCTTGTGCCGCTCCAGAGCGGTAAGTTGGCGCAGCCGAAGATCGACGATGGCCTGAGCCTGTTCTTCCGAGAGCCCGAAACGCGCTATGAGGTTCTTGCGGGCCGCCTCCGTATCCTCGCTGGAGCGGATAATGCGGATAACCTCATCCAGATTGGCGATGGCGATGAGCAGCCCTTGCAGGATGTGGGCACGCTTCTTAGCTTTGTCCAGCTCGTACTGAGTGCGCCGAGTGATGACATCCTTCTGGTGAGCGATGTAGTAATTCAACATCTCTCGTAGATTGAGCACACGCGGAATACCGTTCACAAGCGCTATGTTGATGACACCGAAAGTAGACTGCATGGCGGTGTGCTTGTAGAGCTTGTTGAGCACCACCTTGGGGATGGCCTCGCGCTTCAGTTCGATGACGACGCGCATCCCCGAACGGTCAGACTCATCGCGCAGGTCGGATATCTCGCTGATCTTCTTCTGACGCACCAGTTCCGCGATCTTCTCGATCAGCTGTGCTTTGTTCACCTGGTACGGAATCTCTGTAACAATGAGGGCGGTCTTGCCCTGCTTGAGCGGCTCAGTGTGGACCTTGGCGCGCACCATGACCCTGCCGCGGCCCGTCTGGTACGCCTCCCGGATGCCCTCCCGGCCGATGATGATGCCGCCCGTGGGGAAATCAGGGCCCTTGAGGAACTGCATGAGAGCGACCACATCCAGGGTGGGGTCCTCGATGAGGGCCACTGTAGCATCAATGGTTTCTCCCAAGTTGTGCGGTGGGATGTTAGTGGCCATACCCACCGCGATCCCCGAGCTCCCGTTGACCAGCAGATTGGGGAACCGGGCCGGAAGAACCTTGGGTTCCTCTCGGCTTTCGTCGTAATTGGGGCCGAAGTCCACCGTCTCCGACTCGATATCACGCAATAGCTCGGTAGCGATCCGGGCCAACCGACACTCGGTGTATCGCATGGCCGCCGCCGCATCGCCGTCCACCGATCCAAAGTTGCCGTGGCCGTCAACCAACAGATAGCGAGTGGAAAAGTCCTGTGCCATGCGCACCAGCGTGTCGTAAATGGCTGCATCGCCGTGGGGATGGAAGCTCCCCATGACGTCGCCCACCACTCGCGCACACTTGCGGTATGGCCGGTTGGGCTGCATACCGGCGTCGTGCATACCGAACAACACGCGACGGTGCACCGGCTTCAGGCCGTCGCGCACATCGGGCAGAGCGCGGCCCACGATAACGCTCATAGCGTAGTCGAGATACGAGGAGCGCATCTCCTCGGCGATCTCAACCTGTTCTATTTTGCCTTCCAACGTCTCCAGCATGGCGGGCGCAGACTCTTCCTACACGTCCAGATTGCGGACGTACCGGGCGTTCTGCTCGATGAACTCACGCCGCGGTTCTACTTTGTCCCCCATGAGGATGGTGAAAACCTCGTCCGCGATGGCGGCATCGTCCACGGTAACCCTGAGTAGCGTGCGGTTGTTCGGGTTCATCGTGGTATCCCACAATTGCTCGGGATTCATCTCCCCCAGGCCCTTGAAGCGCTGAATGGCGGATCCGTTCCGGCCGATCCGGGTGAGGACTTCCTCCAGCTGCGTGTCGCTGAACGCATAGTAGTCACGTCGCTTATGGACGACACGGTACAGTGGCGGCTGAGCGATGTACACGTAGCCGGCCTGGATCAATTCCGGCATATTTCGGAAAAGGAAGGTGAGGATGAGGGTACGGATGTGCGCGCCATCGACATCGGCATCGGTCATGATGATCAACTTGTGATAACGCGCGTTCTCTACGTTGAACTCTTCGCCCACACCCGTGCCCAAGGCGGCGACAATGGCCTGGATTTCAAGGTTGGACAAGATCTTGCTGACCCGCGCCTTCTCCACGTTGATAATCTTCCCCCGCAAGGGCAGGATGGCCTGGAAGCTGCGGTCCCGAGCCTGCTTGGCCGACCCACCGGCCGAGTCTCCCTCCACCAGATACAACTCGCTGGCCGAAGCATCACGTATAGCGCAGTCTGCAAGCTTGCCGGGCAAGGTAGTGTTCTCCAATACATTCTTACGACGAGTGAGGTCCCGCGCCTTACGGGCGGCGAGGCGGGCCCGCGTCGCCGCCAGCACCTTGTTGATGATCTTCCGAGCGTCTGCGGGGTTTTCTTCCATGAACTCGGCCAACTTCTGGTTGACCACGGACTCCACGAAGCCACGCATGTCAGAGTTGCCCAGCTTGGTCTTAGTCTGGCCTTCAAATTGAGGATCGCGCAGTTTGACGCTCAGAATAGCGGCCAGCCCTTCACGGACGTCTTCACCGGAGAAGTTCTCCTCCTTCTCTTTCAGGAACCCCTTCGTCCTAGCATAATCGTTCAGAGTGCGCGTGATTGCCGCACGGGCACCGGACAGATGCATGCCGCCTTCGTGAGTGTTGATATTGTTGGCGAACGAGAAGAAGTTGTCCAGATAGCCGGCGTTCCACTGCATCGCCATCTCCATCTGGTAATCGTCCTCATGGGACGAGAAGTAAATGACATGTCCGTGGATAGCGTCCTTGCGGGTGTTGATGTGGTGGATAAAATCTACGATACCGCCTTCGTAGCGAAAGGTGACGCTGCGCGGTTCTGAAGGCGTCTGCAGATTTGCTTCAGCCGGATTTGCGGACCCCGGCTCATCCGCCGGCGGCGACACGGCCGTCTCTCCTGCGCCCCCCGCAGTCGCAACGCTGTCCGGTGTCTCTTCAGTTTGCGCCGGCGCGGCAGGCGGTGCAACAATCTCGGGCCGCTCGTCGACCAGGCTGATCTGCAGCCCGCTGTTGAGGAACGCCATCTCCCTGAGGCGCTGCGCGAGTGTGCTGAAGTTGAAGTTGAGATCATCAAAGATCTCGCTATCCGGCCGGAAATGCACTGTGGTACCGGTAACACCGTCACACCGCTCTATTTTCTCTACGTCGCCGGCGGGTAGGCCACGCACATAACGCTGACGGTATCTATGACCGTCACGGCATACGTCCACCACCAGCCACTCCGACAGTGCATTCACCACCGATACACCCACCCCATGCAGGCCGCCCGAAACCTTGTATCCGGCGCCGCCGAACTTGCCGCCCGCATGCAACTTAGTCATGACGATTTCCAGGGCCGGGCGCCCGTATTGGGGCATGATCTTCACGGGGATACCCCGCCCATCATCAGATACCCGAACGGAGGAGTCGGGGAGAATGGTGACATCGATGCGGGTACACGAGCCCACCAATGCCTCATCGACAGAGTTATCAACCACCTCGTAGACCAGGTGATGAAGCCCTCGGGCACCGGTGGACCCAATATACATGCCGGGTCGTTTGCGCACGGGCGCCAGGCCTTCAAGAACCTGAATGTCGCCCGCATCGTAGCTATTGTCTATCACTCGTCTATCACTCAGCTCGAGTCTCCTGCATCAGCGGGCGCGATCGACAGAGGGGGGCATAGACCGGCACGCAACGGGGAAGGCATAGGACCCTCAAAACCCTGCAAAAAGGGTTCTTCTGTGTAATGAATGATACCATACCGACCCCGTTATCTCCAACTTGTTAGTACGCTGTCGGCGCACGAAATCCTCTCTTGGCGATCCGATGCCGATCGGGATAGATAGCCCGGACAGCAGCGGTAGTTTGGCCGGCCCAATCGGGATACGTGGCATGTGTAGGGTGGGCCGCACGGGTGGAGTCACCGGTGATCAATTCTCACCTTCTTCCGCAGACACGGTCCTGGGCAGCTTCCGGTCCAACCACGCGCGCATGGCGCCCGCTACTGCCTGACCCAGCTCTTCATCACAGGCCACAGACTGTACGCGCCGCACTTCATCCTCCAGATGCGCAGGGAGCGGAGCCCGCCGGCGGGGAGGCGGCACGGGTGCCGCCTCCCCGCCGGCGCAGAACCCTTTGCCGTCCGCCGCCGCCCCCAGCGCCGCCGCCCCAGCAACCCGTTCCCAGCCCGCTGCGCGCACCACAAGACGACGGATATCCGCATAGTCGTCACCCTCTTGGGCGCCGACGAGGGCGGCGTTCAACCGAGAGAGGATGTCGGACTCCATCAGCTGCAGCGCGTGTGCCCAGGCGGATGACGAAGTGGCAACCACCAGGCTTCCCCGCCGCACCGAGACAGGACGAGCATTCTGAGCAATCTCCGGCCCAACGCAGGTTGCCCACACAGCCGCCACCTGGGCCTCTTTTCTGTGACGGCGACCTGGAACCACGCGTCCCAACATAGATCCCAGACGTTCGAAGTCGCTCATGTGGCTTCCGTCATCTCATCGTCAGGCCGTACTTCTGTACCCGAAGAGGAGGGTGATTCCAACCTAATGACGGTGATGTCCTGTATCTCTTCCTCCTCAAAGTGATGGAGGTCTGTGGTGGTAACGATGCTCTGCCCACCTTCTGCCAGAAGAGCGATAAGAGCGCGACGCCGCGCGTAATCGAGCTCGCTCATGACATCGTCCAGCAACAAGATTGGGCGTATGGATGTGGACGCAGCCACGGATTCAGCGGCACTGAGGATGAGCCCCAGAAGAGCAGTGCGTTGTTCACCCTGCGAGCCGGCTTCGCGCAAATCGATACCTTCCAGCATGAAACGAATATCATCGCGGTGAGGGCCCGAATGAGTGAATGTCCGGCGACAATCGCCGGCGCGCTGGTCGGCCAATATATTGCGGTATTCCTCGACGTTCAACCCTCCCACGTTAGTCCTGTACACCAACTTGATTCCTTCGCTCACCCCACTCGTGAGCCGTCCATGGATACAGGTGTATAGAGGTGCAAATACCGCGAGTTCTCCTGCCCGAGTCTCGACAATGGCCGTACCTTCCTCGGCCAAGATCCATTCCCAAGGATCGTGTTGACTCCCGATATCTCCACGCTGTAAGAGAGCATTCCGATGAGCCAACGCCTTCGCATAGCGACCGACCGACAATGCGTATTCCGAGTTTCGAGCGCTCACGAGGTCGTCTAGAAATTGTCGCCTCCTGTTGGGACCGCCTTTGATCAGCCGTAGGTCATCGGGAAAGAACGTGTGGACCGGCGCCAACTTTGCCCAGCGGTCGGCTTTCTTGAGCACCCGTCCATCCGCGGTGTGTCTCCGCTCTCCCGTGCGCATAAATGACACAGCTGCTGTTGTTTGTCTTTGGCCCGCGGCGTCTGCTGCACCGGCACAAGCTTCTTCAGAATTACGCTCCGTCCCGGACTCGGGTACAAGCAGTATTTCCACACGCAGATGGTCTTTTCCAACACTGATACAGTCCGTCACTCGATGCGTTCGCGGAGAGTTCCCCTGTAAATCCAAACACACCGCTTCCAACACAGAGCTCTTTCCTGCACCGTTTCCACCCACCACCACGTTGATTCTCGGACCCAGATTCGTCTCTAGGGCACAGTGACAGCGTACGTCAGCAAGCCGAATGTGGGCCAGTATCACGGCTCCTCACCGCCACCTCGGCGCGTGCGCCGTTCAGTTCGATTACATCACCGCTACTCAGTTTCCGGCCACGTCTGGTCTCCGGTTCACCGTTAACCATGACGAGACCATCGGCGATGACCACTTTTGCTTCACCGCCCGACAATACCATCCCACTAAGTTTGAGTGCCTGTCCCAAATTAGTTCCTGGATTCACCGTTAAAACTTTATCCACTCTATCCCCGGAGTTATCCACAATATCTTCTATTTTGAGCTCGACACAATCTTCTTTTATCAATCATTGAGACGGATAGGCATGATCAAATACAAGAAATCTTCGTCTTTTCCGCGAAGGAGACCGGGTCGTAAAGGACTGATAAACCGCATGTCCACCTCTTCATCCGGCACAGACATAGCTCCTGCCAGCAAAAATTCCGGATTGAACCCAATCTCTAAGGATTCTCCCTCATATTGGACAAGTAGACTCTCTTTTGCAGCACCCACATCCTGTGATTGCGCCGACATAATCAAATTTCCTTCGTCGAAGAGCAACTTCACAGGAGCGCTCTTCTGAGCCAAGAGTCGCACACGATTCAACGCCTCTACCAGTTCATCCTTCTGTGCAACCGCACGACTCTCAAAGGATTCTGGTATTAGC
>JAAYZX010000055.1 GCA_012514635.1 Actinomycetota bacterium | reverse complement strand
TGACGCTAGAGGCCCTCAGGCTGGGGAATTACTTGGCATTCGACACCTTTTGTGAAGGGTCAGATTCCGCTCCATCTGCGGTCAGGCTCAACGCCCCCGAGACGACGTCCTTCGAGGGACACTAACCAAATGCCGGCGAGTGAAATCATAGTGTGAACCGTCCCGGGTTTGATGGAGGCTCAGTTGCTTCGGTGCGGCCTCACCCTGGAGCCCATGCAACAGTATGTTCATCGTCTCGTCAATTAGCCGTTCAATGTCAGCCTCTTGGCGTGGCGCGTACCACCGGGTGACCCATGCAATTGTGCCGTGCACCACGTAGAGGGCGAGTAGTGGGTCGAGCGCCTTGTCCAACGAATGCGCTTGAATGAACTCCGCCATAATATCTCTCTGAAAGTTGATCGCATCCTTATCCTTCTGGGTGAAACGCTTTCTATTTTTGGCCGAAAGATGATTGATCGGATGATTGAGCAACAGTGGAATCTCTGGTTGTTTGATTGAAAGCCTGACGCTATTGCTGAAAAGTAATCTGACCTTCTCGTATGGGTCATCTATCTTCTCTACTTCATCGAATACTCTACTTTTGAATACTGTGTTACATAGCTCGACACAACGACAGAATAGATCCTCTTTACTGGAAGCATGGCGGTATAGAGCCGCGCCAGTCACCCCCACCCTCTTCGCGATTGCGTCAATCGTGGTATTCTCGTAGCCATGCTGCGCGAATTCCCTTGTCGCTTCTCTGAGCAATCTGGCTCCCGTGGAATTTGCCATTAGGAACTCCAACCTTCCTTGTGGCTGCAAACGGCCCTCAGTAGCAAATAGACATAGTCAGCAATCCAATCCGACAAGCGAACCAAAGGCCATTCTTAGTCCGTAGCGTTGCCTGGAGGGCACGACGGTGTGGTCTTTGGGTGCGGGTTGTCTCACTGGCCAGGCTATCACATTCGAAGCATTACCTTTGCATCCTCCCGACTTTCCAATCTGTGGAAGGCGTCCAGAGCGTTTGTCAGCGCAAACCGAGCTGTGATCGCCGCAGAGAGATCGATTCTCTTCGAAGCCAACAGCCGGATCACGTTCCCGAACGTGCCGTGCCCGAGGTGACCGCCGGATCCGATCAGCTGTGACCCCGTGACAAGGAAGTGCCCGAGATCTAGCGGGGCCGGTTTTGTAGGCAGGCCTACGACTAGTATCTTGCCGTCGATGCCAAGAGCTCGGGTCGCGTCCGACAGGGTGATATGTGGCGCCCCGGCGGCTTCGAAGATCACGTTGACTCCATCCCCGTTCGTCAACTCCAACATGACGTCCGCAGGAGATGTTCCTCTAGTCGCCAAGTCGGCAGGATCATGTACGGCATCCACCCCGAATTCGTGCGCCAGTTGCGCCCTGGTGACGTTCATCTCGAAGGCAATCACCTTGGCGGCTCCGGCGGCCCGAGAAAGAGCAATCGCACACAGCCCAATGGGGCCGGTGCCGAAAACGGCGACGTAGGCCCCCGGCGTGAATCCGCCCCCCTCGACAAAGAGAGCATTGAAAGCTATGGAAGCTGGCTCAACCATCGCCCCAGCCTCGAATGCCCGGTCTTCATCGCCGTCGTACGCTTCCATAAAGGAGTTGATCTTCCACAGCTGGCTGGAGCTTGCCACGGTGTACTCGGCCATGCCGCCGTTTGTACGAAACCCAAGATCGGCATGCATATTCCTGCACATCATGGGGTGCCCGAGTCGACATGGGTAGCACTCCCCACAGGGTCGATACTCTTCGGAGACCAGCATGTCACCCACCACGAAATCGGTGACAGCGCTTCCCACCTTCTCTACAAGACCGGAGAATTCGTGTCCAAGAACCACGGGAGCCGCCACCGGGCCTGGGTAAAGGGTGTAGCCGTCTTCGCCCGATTCGTAGACGTGTTGATCCGACCCGCAGATTCCTGCCGCCTTGACCCTTATGAGCACCTCGTTCGGCGCAAGCTCCGGAATAGGGAGATCGGAAATGGTCAACCTGGGGTTCTTCCACACCTGGCTGCCAGTCTTGACAAAGCGGGTCTTTCTCTCCTCATCCGTTGGTTCGTAGCCCCTCTTGGGAGCCCAGTCGGCATCAAACACGACAGCTTTCATCGGCCACACTCCTATCAATCCGAACCTGCGGCACCCTCATATCCACTAGTCAGAGGCAACATCGTGCGCTCGTCGCAGACCGTGCGGCTTGACACATGTGCTGCCGTACCCATAACACGGACGTTGCAAGGGATTCCGTGTGCTCCGGGAGGTTGCCTCTGTAGATGCTTGTCCCCGATCTTCCAAGCCGCTTCACGCCGTTTCGATGTGTACCCGCACCGTCTTCTCCAATCCTCCTCTTCCAACAAGTATGCCTGCATCCACCAAGTATCTCATCGTATCTTCATACAGGAGTCTAGGAATACCATTATACAATGCTATTTGTACGTTACCGACAGTATTCGTATCAAAGTACACCTCTGTTATACCACCACTAGAATCTATGGCCGTTGTGATGCTACTGAACCCACCATTTGTCAGCCTCTTTCTTTCCTCAACCAAGTTATCAACTGCGAAGTGTATATGGTTTATACCGGCACCATGTTCTTTTAAGAACTTTCCCCAAAGAATCTCATGACCACGAGGGCCAAAGGTCTGCATTATCTCGATTATGAACCCCGATCTAGTCATCATACACATGGCCAGCCCGGCGTCGGAGGATTTACCGGGGGCGTACGTATTGAGAGGAGGCAGGAACAAGGTGAACCCCATGGCTTCGTAACACTTGATTGCGTCACCGAGGTCACTGACGACCATGCCCGCATGCTCAAAAGTCCAAGTGGCATCGGTCGTAGTCGTTTCAGTCGGCGCAGTGTTGGACGACGTGAGAGCGACAATGACATCGGCTACCTGGCAGGTTTCATGATAGGCGACCGTCGACCTACCAGCGCCTAGCGTTCCACCGTACAGAACAGGGAAGCCGTTTGCCTCCATCTGGCTCGACGCCGCGTCCAGGTCGTTCACCGCAAAACCGATGTAGTGAATGCCTTCTCCGTGCTTTTCGAGGAACTCTGTCGGCAGGCCGGTTCCTTCGACGGGCTGTTGCAGTCTGAGCGCAAAGGCGTCTCTGCTAAGGAACTGCTCGCGGAGCGTGACTACCGTGGAAGGGCCGGGCCACGCGGACTCCGTGGGCTGGCCGGATGGCACAAAACCTGCCCGACGGAAATGGGCGACACCCTTGTCGAGATCGGTGACGATCATGCCCATATGGTCAAACTGCCAATCGACCTGCACCGCGTTCCTCCTTCTGTGGTTCAGACTCTCCGACGTACCTTACCAGCGTGTCCAGGTCCGTACTGTCTTGGTTGTGCCAGTTTGGGGAGATCTCCCAATGCGGCCGGGCCACTTGTCTGTTCCTGCTGTGGTGAGCTTCCTATTCGGAAGCCCAGGGATCGATCACAACTTTGTGAGCGCGCTGTTGCCTCAAGAGCTCCATTCCTTCGCAGATGCGCGAGAGGGGCAGGACATGGCTGATGACCCTTTGCGCGTCGATTATTCCCCCTTCAAGTACCTTGATGGCCTGTGGAAACAGATGGCTTTGGATAAGGGTCCCCAGGATACGTTTCTCGGTCAGCGCGATTTCCCATGGTGCGATGGTCACGTTGGCCTGATGTAGACCGAACAAAAGGACTGCCCCTTTCCGTCTGATCACCTCGAGCGCGGTGCTGAGCAAGTTCCCTACGGTGTCAATTGCGACGTCAGCTCCGACACTTGTCTCGCGCATGACCACGTCTTGCAGATCTTCAGCCTTTGGATCCACGACGTAGTCAGCACCCACCATCCTGGCAAGATCTCTGCGCATTGCTGATGGCTCCGAAATGATGACCTTCCCCGCCCCGACCGCCTTGACCATTTGAACATACAAGACTCCGATTGGCCCGGCACCCAAGACCACCACGGTGTCTCCTGGCCGTACGTCGACTTTCTCCAAGCCATGCAAGACACATGCCAAGGGCTCGGCAAGCGCCGCCACCGGTGCTGGGACCTCTGTCGAAATCCTGTGCAGGGTCTGGGACGGCGCGATCATGTAAGGGGCGAATCCACCGTCGACGCCGTACCCTATATAGGTCAGGTTGTCACACTGGGTTGGCGCGCCCATGAGACAGTACGTGCATCGAAGGCAAGGGGGGCAGGGGTCCAGCACGACACGATCGCCCTCCGCAAAATGCTTCGCCCCCGGGCCCGTACTCGCAACTCGTCCGACCAACTCATGGCCGACAACCGTCCCTGAAGCACCCACGCCCCCATCGGGACCATCTATGAAGCCGAGATCGGAGCCGCAGATTCCGCAGGCCTCCACCCTCAACAGTACGTCGTCGTCCTGCCGTACTGCGGGAACCGGAATCTCCTTCAGGGCCAAATGTCCGGGTCCCTCGTAGACTGCTGCCAACATTGTGCCCTGCACTCCAGCCCCCTTTATCGCATATCATCATTTACGTGAGTGAAGGTACAATAACATAGCCGGAGAGTGATTGCGCCGGGTTGACGCAAGAGGTAGGCAAGACAGTGAGAAAGGAGCAGTAATGGGTAACTGGTTCGCCAAGTTTGCCCACATCAGTTGCGCGGTGATGAATCAACAGGAGACTGTTGAGCGGCTGAGGAAGATTGGCATCAAGCCTTTCGAGTTCTATAGCTTTCCCCCTTTGGTTGGCAAATGGTCGGTGCGAG
The DNA here is from genome assembly GCA_012514635.1 of Actinomycetota bacterium. Taxonomy (GTDB): domain Bacteria; phylum Actinomycetota; class Thermoleophilia; order RBG-16-64-13; family RBG-16-64-13; genus JAAYZX01. Next base: position 4,223 of record JAAYZX010000055.1, on the reverse strand, counting down.
GGGTGCCAGTTGAACCGGGCGACGTGGCAGGGCCGGTACCACCGATAGGTGCCTGGATCGGCGGGCCGGAGCTCGAAATACAGCAGGCGTCGAGAGGATCGGTGTATTGGGACTTCATGGAAGCAAGAGGCGATGGCTACCATCACGTGGCCTTTGCGGTGAACGACTTGGATCGTGTGGTCGCGGCACTGGAGGAGAGGGGCTTGAATGTCCTGTTTGCTGGGAAATGGGAGGGCGGTGGCTGGGCGTATGTGGAGAGCGATGAACTTGGGGGCATGATCTTCGAATTCTTCGAGAATGCCGACTTGTTAGGAGAGTCAACGGAAATCAGCTCAACATTTCGGTCGTTCAGACATGTGGGCGCGGTTGTCCCAGACTTGGCTAGGACCACGCGTTTCCTGGCGGGGATGGGTTCCGGGCCCTTCTTGCCTTCTTTCTCTTCTGATCAAGGCACGGCAACGTTTCGCGGCAGGCCGATGGACGGAAGTCACAAGAGGGTGAGTGCGGTGTTGGGTGAAATGACGCTTGAGCTGATCCAGCCTACCAAGGGCTCATCGCCCTATTCCGAGTTCCTGGAAGCCACCGGTGGAGGCATACACCATCTTGGGTTCAGCGTTGAAGACCTGGGCAAAGAGACCACGAGGCTTGAGCAGCGTGGCGCTAATCTCCTGTGGACCGGCCACGGGGAAAGCAGAAGACTAGCAGAGCTGGAAATGAGCGCTAACGGATTGATTGTAGAGTTGGTGGAGTCTACCTAAAGAAGGGCGCGGCGATGATCGGCCAAGGACAGATCACGTCTTCCGGCCGGCTCTGCGGAAGAATCATTTCAGGCGCGTATGGCCCTGACCTGGTGCGTAGGTGCGTGACCAAGGACCAGCCGATGCTTCGCCAGCAGAGGGTGTCCGTACTGACACCCAAGGACTGGTTCGAGCTGTTCCTCAGCCCCGGGCAATCGGCTGCACGAGCGGCCTGGAGATACCACGACCCTTGTCGAAGAGGATGAGGAAGGTTGGGAGGATTCGACCGGGGGGGTGGGGGGATTCGTCGGCTCTGGGCTCAGGGAACTACGCGGTAATCGACAGGGACCGCTCCATGCCACGAGCGGAGTGGGCAGTTGCGATGACGAGCACCTTACCCCACCAGAATCTGTTGCACTCCCATAGAGAGCCGGGTACTAATTATCAAGAGCGCGGGCGTCTCCTCTCGACCTGTGTTACTGTATATTTATCAACTAACAGCGAGTGTTGCTGTACCTTCACTAACTCTTCCATGAAAGGAAGACAATCGTGGTTGACACAATGAAAGCAGCAGTGTTTCAGGGCGAGGGCCGACTTGAGTTCGAAGAACGACCAATTCCCCAGATAGAACGCGCCGACCATGTGATCGTGGAAGTTGGAGCTGTGGGGATCTGCGGCACGGATCTGCACGCGCTGAAGGTACCGCCTGGGACCTTGTCGCGAATCCCCACGGGCGTGATCATGGGCCACGAAATCGCTGGGCGCGTGGCGGAAGTGGGAGAAGACGTGCTTTCAGTCAAGCCTGGCGACCATGTACTTGTGGACCAGAATGCACCTTGTGGAATGTGCGAGATGTGCCGCCGAGGGCGCCCAAACTACTGCATTTCAATCAGGAACGTTCCGGGTTTTCCGGGAGCCCCTAATACCTATGGGCTCTTTCAAGACGGCGGCTTGGCCAAGTACGTGCGTGTTCGAGAGCTGAACGTTATTCGTATTGATCGAAGCGTTCCCATATGGCAGGCGGCGGTGGCCGAACCAATCGGCGTTGGGTTGCACGGGCTAAGAAAAGTGAATGTCCGGGTGGGTGAGACCGCGGTGGTGCTGGGAGCTGGCCCGATCGGCCTAGTGGTTACCGCCCTTCTAAAGCGAAGTGGTGTGGGTCAGCTCATCGTGGTTGAGCCGCTCGAGCTTAGGCGGCAAGCGGCTCTGGCCTGCGGAGCAACAGCTGTCATCAACCCGAAGGAAGCGGATACTGTAGAGCGAGTCCTTGCAGAAACGAATGGCACGGGCGCCGATATCGTCGCAGAGGCTGTCGGCTGGACGCTCGACACCTGCATACAGGTAGCTAGCAATGGCGCTCGGATCATCCTGTACGGGGAGTCGGAGTTGGACGATGTTATCCCGATTGCGCCGACCCTGATTGGGATCAAAGAGTTGGAGATCTACGGTGTCTTCCTAGCGCCGTTCGTATTCGAGTCGGCTAGGTCAATACTTGAGAGTGGGACGCTGCCTTTAGATCAGATTGTGAGTCATCGCCTCCCGTTGGAGAAGGTCCACGAGGGCCTCGATGCCCTACGGGACGGTAGAGCGCTCAAGGTGGTTATTCATCCAAATGAGTTTTAGCGTCCCGAACGACGATTATGGAGGAAAGAAAGTGTGCATCGAGTGGCGGTTTGACCACGTCATTCTCCTAGTTGAAGACCTGGAGCAGGGGAGCAACCACTTTCAACATCTCGGGTTTAGCTGTGCGGGAGAGCCTAGAGAGCAATCATGGTCTGGACCCTCCTCGATGGTCAGTCTGAAGGAACAGGTTCTGCGCAAGGGATCGTTTGCGCTCAGGCTACAGCAGCCCGTCAGAGGAGCTGGCCTGCCAATCGAGTTCATGAAGAAGCACGGAGAAGGCATATACTGCGTCGGCTTCGCCGTGGATGACGTGTCCGCCGCATCGAATGAAATGGTGCGCAAGGGTTTTCCGGTCCTCCATAGTGTCGAGAAAGGTGACGGCGCGTTGCTAGCCACATACCACGACACTCGCGAGGTGGTTGATATTGTGGTGGCTCTAGGTGAATACGATGGCACGCCTAGGGTGGGGGCCACGGTGGATACCGCTTGGACGCTGGAACACTTGGGTGTGATTGTCAGCGACATCCACAGGGCACGTGAGTTCTACGAGTCTCTCGGCTTCGCGGTGGTTGTTCCACCGGTTACGTTGTTCTCACCGGACCTTTCCAAGCGAATACTGACTGAGTGCCTTCTCATAAAGAATGGCTTCGTATTCGAGCTAATGGAGCCCATTGACGAAGGGAGTCTTTGGGGAGAGTTTCTTAGGCACAAAAACGGAGGAATCAACCACTGGTCTTTTGCTGTTAATAACCTAGATATAGAGCACGATACTATGGTGGCGAAGGGATTCTGTCCGACCAGCATCGCTCGGGGGACTTGCGATAGCCTGAGTGAGGTCTACTACGATACGAGCCTGGTCGGGAATATCCAGACCTGTCTGTACAATGGTTCATCCAGGCTTACATTTGAGAATACGATGAGGTTTTTGATAGATATTGGAATCCCAGTTCAGAAAGGCTGAAATTTAGTTAGTATTAGGCGGTGTGGGGTCTGGTACACAACTTCGGCCAGACATGTCAGGCTTCACAGATCTAATCTCTAATATACCAGAGGTGTCTATCGGTATGTGCACACTACGAGCACCTGGGCGAGCACCAAGCAGAGGAGGCGGCCTGGGAGCACTCACTGGCGGAGAGCCTCATAACATAGCTCACTTTCTGCATTACGTGACAGACACGACCTGACAACCGAACGGATGGCCGGCCATCGTATGTCTTTCTGCACGGGTGGTCTTGGAGTTGGAGTTGCCCCGTTTCCGTTGACTGTTTTCGGTTAGACCAGGACAGTCTCGGTGCAATCCTCCTTGAGCATCTTCTCGTATTCGACCGGAGAACGGTAGCCCAGGGCTGAGTGCCTTCGCTCGGGGTGGTAGAACCCCTCGATGTAGCTGAAGGCCGTGAGCCTGACTTCGTCCCTCGTCTTGAAGGTCTGCCTTCTTACAAGTTCGGTCTTGATGCTGGCCATGAAGCTCTCGCAGGCGGCGTTATCGTAGGCATCGCCCCGGGACCCCATGGAGGCAAGGATGCCTGAGTCGCGGAGCGTGTGTCCGAACGCCAGCGACCGGTATTGACCATCGCGGGCGCTCTCCTGTTTATCAAGGGCTCTAAGAACTGGCCAGAGCGTGGTAGACCTCGCGAGCAACGTATCGCTTGAGACAGCGCATCACCTCACGTTTGGAGAGACCTTCGGCTATGCGGCGCTTGACGTAGTCCTTGGTGGCCTGATCCGTTCGCATGCGTGCGTATTCCGCCCCAAACCGATCAGCGATTCCACGTCATGCCGATCACCTAATCCACGCCATGCCGATCAGCCAGTACGCTCCATGGCGATCGGCCATTCCAGGCCATGCCGATCAACTTTCGG
>JAAYZX010000054.1 GCA_012514635.1 Actinomycetota bacterium | reverse complement strand
TTCCCACCAACGACTGCTCCATCTGCATCGAAGCCCCCTTGATGTACGAGGTAAATACTCACGAAAACATTGAGATTGTGGCCAATGCGGATGTCAGGAAAGTGGAGGCAGTGGACGGGCACTTCAAGGTGCGCGTCCTGAAGCGGGCCGTCTTCGTCGATGAAGAGCTGTGCACTGCGTGCGGCAAGTGCGTCGAAGTCTGTCCCGTTACTATTCCGGATGAACTCGATGCACGTATCGGTGGTACGCGGAAACTGGTCTCAGTGGCCTTTCCGCAGGCCGTGCCCAACATCAACTACGTGAACATCCTGTGCCGGACCGGCAAGATGCGTCAACAAGGCGCCTGCATTGGTGACTGCGTGGTCGATTGTAGCCAGTGCCGGGAGTGCGGCGTGGCGCTCTGTGTGAAGGCCTGTCGCGAAGAGGGCAAGAGTGCCGTCTTGTTGTGGCAGAAAGATCAGTGGCTCAACCTGACCGTCAAGAGCATCATCGTGGCTACGGGCGTCATGACCGCCCCGTTGCCGGTCGGCACGTGGGGGCTCGACGTCTATCCAAACGTGATCGATTACATGAACTTCGAGCGGACCATGAACTCCGGGGGCCCCACGTTGGGCGAGATCGTTCGTCCGTCGGATGGCAAGCACGCGCAGAACATCGCATGGATCCAATGTGCGGGTCGCGGAGATAAGGGTCTCAACTACTGCTCCAAAGTGTGCTGCATGGTAGCGGCCAAGCAGACCATCATTACCAAGGAGCATGATCCCAAAGTCGAAGCCACGGTCTTCTATAACAACCAGACCTGCTACGGTAAGGGTTTTGACGAGTTCTACAACAAAGCATCGGATCTTGGCGTACGGTATATCATCGGTAAGCCTTTCGATGTGACGGAAGTACCGGAGACCAATAACGTTATCGTTCGTTATGAAGATGAGAAGACCGGAGAGATTCGGGAAGATGAGTTCGATCTACTCGTGCTCTCTACGGGTCTCGTTCCCAACGATCGCAATAAGAGACTGGCCAAAGTTCTTAAGGTGGAGCTTGATCACAACGGCTTCTTCAAAGAGGTCGACCCGATCAGGCGCCCGCTGGAAACCGCGGTTCCTGGTATCTATCTTGCGGGCGGCGCCACCGGTCCTATTGATATCTCAGAGTCGGTAGCACAGGCAACCGCTGCCGGCATGAAGGCTGTCTGGACAAGGTGAGGGGCATGAGCGACGAGACTGAAGTAAAGAACGAAGCCGGCGCGGCTCCCGAGGAAGAGCCTCGTGTAGGCGTCTTTGTCTGCGACTGCGGCTCCAATATCCAGGGCGCAGTTCGCTGCAACGAAGTCCGCGACTTCGCGGAAGGCCTGCCCGACGTGGTGGCTGCAGAAGAGGGGAAGTGGATCTGCTCGGTTGACTTCTTGAATCGCATGAAGGAGTCGGTGACAGAGAACAACCTCAATCGTGTGGTTGTGGCCTGCTGTACGCCGCGGACGCACGAAAAGTTATTTAGGAAGACTGTGGCCGAAGCCGGTATGAACCCGTACCAGCTTGAGTTTGTCAGCACGCGAGAGCAGGTTTCGTGGGTCCACAGAAACGACCAGGATGTGGCTACAGAGAAGGCCAAAGACCTGGTGAAAATGGGCGTTGCGAAGGCCCGTCTCTTGGAGCCCGGATACGAGATCAAGCTGCCTGTGGGTCGTAGTTGCCTGATCATTGGTGGTGGTGCGGCCGGCATGACTGCGGCTACCGCGATTGCCAATCAGGGTTTTCAGGTCTACTTGGTGGAACGCGAGGCCGAACTGGGTGGCCTCCTGAATTCTATCGGCACCATAGCCCCTGAGGGCAATTCCGCAGCCGAAGTGAAAGAGGCGCTGCTTGCAGAGATCGCAAGTAGGGACAACATCAAGGTCTTCACAAACGCCAAACTGACGAAAGTTGAAGGTTACATCGGTAACTACTCGGTAGCCGTGGAGGCCAACGGCGAGACCGAGGAGTTCCACGCCGACACTGTCATCGTAGCGACAGGAATGGTAGAGATCGACTGTACCGGCCAATACATGTATGGCGAGTCTCCCGATGTGGTGACGCAGCTGCAGCTGGAAGGCATGCTGCAGGCCGGCGAAGTTAAAGATAAGAAGAACGTGGTGTTCATTCAGTGCGTCAACTCGCGTAACGAGGAGCGGGGTTGTTGCACGGTTGGCTGTGGGGCGTCTGTCAAGAACGCGCGCGCCATCAAGGAAGCTCAGCCGGATACCAACGTATACGTGCTCTACCGCGACATGATCACGGTGAAAGAAGAATACGTTCATCTCAAAGAAGTCATGAAGGAAGGCGTGGTCTTCGTACGCTGGGAGTACGAGAGGCCTCCGGTTGTTACCGAGACCGATGATGGTCTCGCGGTGACTGTGTACAACATCCTGCTTGGGCAGGAGATCACACTGCCTGCCGATCTCGTGGTTTTGGCAACCGGATTCCAGGGCGCCGACGGTGTCGAAGACATCAAGGGACTGCTGAAGGTTTCGGCCAACTCTGACGGCTTCTTCCAAGAGCAGCACATCAAGCTCGGCCCCCTAGATTTCGCGGCAGCGGGTGTACACTTGGCCGGTTCCGCGCGCAATCCGAAGCCTATGAAAGACGTGCGCGACGAAGGTTATGGGGCCGCTATGCGGGCTTCCATCCCTATGACCGCCGGGTTTGTCGAGGCGGAAGGCATCGTTGCCAAGATAGACCTGACGAACTGCATAGAGTGTGGGCTTTGCGCTAAGAAGTGTCCATATGGTGCCATCAAACTGGTGGGCGAAGAGGGAAAGACGCCAGAAGTCATCTCTGCCCTGTGCAAGGGCTGCGGAACCTGCGCGGCCGACTGCCCGAAAGAGTGCATCCAGATCGTTCACTACACCGACGAACAGCTCCTGGCCGCCGTTGACGCGGCCCTCGAGCACGACGCGGACAAGAAGATCATCGCGTTCGTATGCCACTGGTGCGCACACGGCGCCGTGGATATCGCGGGCGTAGGCCGCATGGAATATCCTCCCAACATAAGGATCATACGGGTAATGTGCTCGGCTCGTGTGGCTCAGCGCTTTGTTCAGCATGCTCTTGACAAGGGCGCGGCAGGGGTTCTTGTGGCCGGCTGCGAGTTCCCAACCTGCCACTACATCACAGGTAACTACGAGTGCAAGGACCGGCTCGAGAAGCTCCGGAGAAAGCTGGGGAAGAAGGGCTACGACACCGACAAGATCTGGGAAGTGTGGCTGTCCGCCGCCATGGGGCCCAAGTGGGTCTCGACCCAGAAGGAGATGGTGAAGGCCCTTGGGCTCGAGAACAAGCCCATCTAGGCTGCAGGAGGAAACCACGGGTTGCGTGAGGTGTGATAGTGGCAGTTGATGTGCAACAGATCAAGGAGCCGGTGATCTCCTGCGAACAGTGCGGTACGTGCAGTTCGGCCTGCCCGGTCACCGGTGTCGATGGGTTCAACATCCGCCGCATTGAACACGCGGTGCAGCTGAATATGTTCGACAGTGTCGCCAAGACCGGCGTGCAGTGGGTTTGCACCATGTGCGGCCGTTGCGAAGAGGTGTGCCCCAACGGCTACCTCATTATGGATACCACCAGAGGTCTGCGTAGACTCACGCCGCCGGATCTATTTCCGGCAGCAGCACCGTGCGTGGAAGCCTGCCCGGCTCACATTAATATCCCACAGTATTTGCGGCTGATCGCCGATGGTAAGCCGGAAGAAGCATACGCGGTTATTCGGGAGAAGGTACCGTTTCCGGGCGTTTTGGGACGCGTGTGCGCGCATCCCTGCGAGACCATGTGTAAGCGGGCGGCTGTTAACGATCCTATTCAGATCTGCGCGTTGAAACGTTATGCCGCTGACAATACAGAATCGTCTGAGTCGTACCTGGGCAAAGTCGCTCCAGATACGGGTAAAAAGGTGGCTGTCATTGGCGCCGGTCCGGCCGGTCTCACTACCGCCTTCTATCTGCGCAAAAAAGGGCATGCTGTTGTCGTCTTTGAGGAGAAGGAGAAGGCGGGCGGCATGATGCGGTACGGCATTCCGTACTCTCGTCTGCCGGAAGATGTGCTTGACGCTGAGATCGCGGATATTGCGAGTCTCGGTGTAGAAATCAAGACATCACAGAAGTTGGGAAGCGATTTCAGCATCGATGACTTGAAGGCCCAAGGCTTCGAGGCTATTTTCTTGGCCCCCGGAGCCCAAGACAGTCGCAAGATCACACTGGAAGGCGATGACGGTGCCGACGTCTTGTGGGGCGTCGAGTTCCTGGCCGATGTAGCTGCTGCTCGTCCGGTTGATGTGAAGAAGAACGTCGTTGTGATCGGCGGCGGCAACGTAGCCGTGGACGTGGCTATGACGGCGCTGAGGTGCGGCGCCGAGAAGGTGACAATGGCCTCCCTGGAGAGCCGGGAAGAGATGCCTGCCTTCGAGTGGGAAATCGAGGAGGCTGTAGAAGAAGGCGTAGAGTTGCTGCCCGGTTGGGGTCCCGGCAAGATTGTCCGCGATGGGGCGGCGATCAAGCAGATGGAACTGGTGCAGTGCACCTCAGTCTTCGATGACTCGGGGGCCTTCTGCCCCATGTTCGGCAGCGACAAATTGACGGTGGATGCGGATCAAGTGATTCTGGCCATCGGTCAATCCATCAACCTGGATTTTGCCGCCGGTAAGACGGAGCCCGAGGTTGTCGCCGGCATGATCAAGGCAGATCCGGATACACAGGCTACTTCAGCCGCAGGTCTCTACGCCGGTGGCGATGCAGCCACCAAGGCTCCCGGAACTCCGGGAACCATCATTGAAGCTATCGCGGCCGGCCGCCGTGCGGCCTCCGCAATTGACCAGGCTTTAGGCGGCAACGGCGACATCGACGAGCAGTTGTGGACAGGTACTCCTCCCGATGCGGCCTTGTATGAAGGTCGTCGGGAAGCCGGTTTCGCTACCGTTCCGCGGGTGGAGTACGCCAAGCTTCCGGTGGAAGAGCGTAAGGGCAACTTCAACGAAGTCGGGAAGTGTTTCGCAGAAGAGGAGGCGGTTGCAGAGGCGAATCGTTGCCTGCACTGCGATCTCGAGTTGAAGTTGGCGCTCAACGGCTTCGGCCCCGCCGCCTAAAGACGGAGCGGGCCGTACAGTCATAGAAAAAGACAGTTCACCACAATCCGCCCAAATTGAAGAAACGGGGTGAGCAGGGAAAGGAGGTGATAGGGTTCGCTTTCACGCGAGGGGGTCCGCTCAGCGGCACCTGTAGGGTGGAGGTGTGAGATGGTGCGGGCGGCTCTGAGCTGATTAGGAGAGCAAAGCGACCTACATTTACCCGTTTGCCCGTAGTCGACGCAAGAGGAAACGAGACTATGAAGAGTAAGTACTTTGATGAGTGGAGGGCCAAATACGAGACGATGCCGGGTGCCAAGAAGTACCCGCACGTTTTCAGCCCCATCACGATCGGCAAGCTCGAGATCCCGAACCGGGTCAAGTACGCTGCTACCGAGGACAACCTCAACACCCACGACGGGTTCATTACCAAGGAAGATATCGCCTACATGGCCGCTCGGGCCAAGGGCGTCGCCGGTGGCATCTGCACCATGCAGGGTGTTACCACCGATGAGACGCGGAAGGGCCAAGGCTATCTGGGTCAGGCCTGTGCCGCCGACCGCAAGTTCCTCCCCGGCCTCACCGAGATGGCCAACGCCATCAAGGGAGAGAAGGCGGTCTCTAATTACCAGTTGATGCACTGTGGTCGCGTAGGTGGTCACTGGGCAGGGGTGGCGGAAGGCCCCTCAGCTATTCCGCAGCGGCTTCGTCTGTTCGAGCCTGTGGAAGAAATGTCGCATGCTCGCGTTATTCAGTGCATTGATGAACACGCGTTCGCAGCAGAGATCGGCGTAGAGGCCGGTTTCGAGATCATGGAGATCTCGGGTATTGTTGGCTACCTGCTGTCGAACTTCCTGAACACCTACACCAACCGTCGCACCGACGAATTCGGCGGTGATCTCGAAGCTCGCTTCAAGTTCGTGGGCGATATCATCCGCAAAGTCAAATCGGTCATCCCCGATGACATGCCTTTGATCATTCGTCTCTGTGCATGGGAGCAGCTGGATGACGTTGACGGCAACACCATGGAGGAGTCTCTCCAGACTTACCTCATGGCCGCAGAAGCCGGTGTTGACTCGATCTCCATCACAGTTGGCTGGCAGGAGTCCACGGTTCCCGTTATTAGCCGGGACGTAGACAAGGGCTCGTGGCTGTGGGTGCCCAAGAAGGCCAAGGAATTTGGTCTCAAGGTCCCTGTCTCCATGGCCTACCGCCTGTTTGAGGCTGAGATGGCCGACAAGGCTATCGCCGACGGCGTCATCGATTACTGGGAGAACTGCCGTCCGCAAATCGCCGATCCGCACATGCCACTGAAGTTCCTGGAAGGGCGCGAAGAGGATATCCGCTGGTGCGTGGCCTGCAACGTTTGTCTCGCCCGCCTGTTCCGTGACGCTCCCATGACCTGCTACATCAACCCCACCTGCGCACACGAGTCGCAGCCCGATTGGTATCCGGAGAACGTTCACACCGACGACCCCAAGGACGTTTGGGTAGTGGGTGCCGGAGTCTCGGGCTTGGAAGCGGCATGGACGGCTGCCGAACGCGGCCATAACGTCACCGTGTTCGACAAGAACGCCGAACCCGGCGGCACGCTGCTCGATGCCCGCCAGGCGCCGTACAACGACTACGAGCTGTACGAAGTCACCACCAACTTCGGCATGGCGCAGTGCCAGAAGCGCGATGTCGAGTTCAAATTCAACACCGAAGTAACAGCCGACATGATCGCGGACGAGCTGCCGGATGCAGTGGTCATCGCCACCGGTGCCGACTACGTGAAGCCCGAAGGTTGGGAAGGCGACAACATTATCTCTCTGCACGAGGCCATCAACGACCTCAAGCCCATGGGAGACAACGTGGTCATCTGGGGCAACAAGAAGCCGGCCATTGGTTGCGCACTGGCACTTGCCAAGAAGGGCAAGAAGGTTACCATTGTGGGCGAAGAGAGGAGCGCGGGCAAGGACATCAACCCGTCCTTCCGCTGGCGCTACAACATCTTCCTAGCTCAGAACGGCGTCAAGGCCTATAACGACGCTACCATCAAAGAAATCGGCGACGGACAAGTTATTGTTCGCTACTACGACGGTGTTAAGTTCCCCGTCAAGGCCGATACCATCGTGTACGCTGAGCGGGAATCCAACAACGCCCTCAGAGAAGCCTGCCAGGAGAACGGCATCGAGTTCCGTCTCATCGGCGACGCTGCCATTCCGCGGGGCGTCTCCGGCGCTGTTCACGACGGCTACAAGACCGGTCTCCGGATCTGACAGGGAGAGGGAGGAAACCACTAATGGCGTTTGATGCTGAAAGAGAAATCACCAGTCTGTGGAGGGCTTTCCACGGCACCCAGGACGACGGTCGCCGCTTTTTCTACCTCTGGCGTCAGACCGCCCTGCAACTGCTGGGCGATAAAGCCGATCCCATGGAAGTCGCTCTGAAGGCGTGGGAAAACATTGGTATTGACACTGCGAAGAGCTACTTCCCCCGCACGAACCTCTCCAAGCCGAATTGGCTGCAGGCCATCGCCAGCAACTTTGTAGCCACCTGGATGATGCGGGGTGCCAAGATCCGCATGGAGAAGGGCGCTAACGACAATGAGATCCTGCTGATCTGGGATCGCTGCCCCTTCCCCACTACTGCGAAGCAATACGGTGCCAGCATGGAAGAAGACGTGCAGGGCTGTGACAAGGGTCTGCAGACCACGGTAGAGCAGCTGGCTCTGTTCACCAACAAGAAGCTCAAGATCGAGACCCTCAAGGCCATTCCCAGAGGCGAAGGCGCTTGCGTACGTCGTCTGTGGGTTGAGGAATGAGGTAGGAGAGCGATATGGCGGCTCAAATCGACTACAATAAATGCACCATGTGCGGTGGGCTCTCCAGCACAATCTGTGTTGAGGTCTGCCCTGTCTACGCCGTGCGCGTTCAGGACGGTCGCCCGGTTGTGACCGAAGCGCTCTGCGAAGACTGCAATGAGTGCGGCAAGGCTTGCCCGGACAAAGCTATCAACATTCCGCTTCACCTGGTCACCTTCTAGTCAGCGAAGCAGCAAGTAAGTAGCATCGGTGGCGGTCTGCCAGCAAGCGGGCCGCCACCGGCGTCAGAGCGAAGCGAAGAGAGGTGTGAGATGAAGGTCAACAAGATCGACCATATCTGCATGTGTGTCAAAGACTTGGCGGCTGCGCAGAAGATGTGGGAGCCCATCCTTGGCAAAGACGGCCCGGATGATCCGTACGAGGACGCTCCGTCCAAGATTCGCGTTGCACGCTACTGGCTGGGCGAGTCCGGATTTGAGCTGATGGAGGACATGGACGGCACCGGCGACGTGGCCAAGTGGATCGAGCGCCACGGCGAGAGCGTCAATATCATCGGCTTCCACGTGGACAACACGGCTGAAGCGGTGGAAGAGCTGAAGGCCAAGGGCTACAACTTCATCAAGTTCGGAGAGTACGGGGAACTCATCCCCTTCCGGGATTGCTACTACTCCTTTGTACATCCGAAGCAGACTAACGGCATTCTGGTCGAACTCATCGACTACAAGTGGGAAGAGCTGAAGAAGTAGTCCGATTGGGCTGCGCCGATGGCTGGTGTAGTAGGCGTAGGACCGGTCTCTCTGACAACGACACGGGGCTCGGTGGGAAACCTTGAAGTCGAGGTGCAGCGAGCGAAAACAGCAGGCATCCCACCGAGCCACTCATTCTGATCCGCTACGGGGGATGCAGCGGATCCCACTTTACACAACTTGAAGAAGGCAGCTCACCTATGAGTCCTCGTTCCACGGAAGAGCGGCGCGACATGATAGTCAGCGCTGCTCTCAAACTGATCCTCAAGAACGGCTACGGCAACACAACGCTTGGACAGGTTGCCGCACAGGCGGGGGTGAGCAAGGGTCTAGTCTCCTATTACTTCGCGAAAAAGGACGAACTCTTCCTTGCGGTGCTTGAGCGCATCCTAGGACGATTGCGCAGTGATTTAGAAGCGTGCTGCCGCGGTGGTCGCACTGCATGGGAGCAACTGCAGCTGAGCCTGAAGAACCTGTTTGGCAGCGAGCGACGAACACGCAGCTATTACACGGTGCTCATCGACTTCTTGGCCCAGGCTCCTCGTGAGAAGTCGGTAGGGAACTATACGCGCGTAATCTATCAGACGCATCTCACCTACATAGAGCGCATAGTTCAGTGCGGTGTTGAGTCAGGAGAGTTTCAGTCCGTAGACCCTCACTCCGCAGCGAGTCAGCTGGTCGCAATGATGGAGGGCCTGATTCTCCAGTGGCTCTACAATCCGGATCGGCTCAGTTTGGCGGACGGCTATCTGTTATGTGAACGATTCGCCCGCGAACTGTTCCTCGGGAACTCGAATCTAGCGTGCAGCAAAACAGTATCAGCGTGCACAGACGGCCGAGATTTCTACACGGGCATCCAGGGGTAACGCCGCGACTTGATATGTCTCTCGTGCGGGCGGCTCCTCAGAGAAGAAGCGCGCATATATTTCATTGAATAGGGGGAAGTCGGCGAGGTCTGCAAGGAGACAGCTGGTCTTGACTATGTCGGCGGGTGTGAAGCCCGCTTCCTGGACCAGTGCCATGATATTTTGCATGGCCCTCTCGGTTTGAACGGCGATGTCGTTCTGCTCGAGTATTCCGGTGGAGGGGTCTACCGGCAACTGACCACTGATGAACAACAGGTCGCCTACTCTGATTGCCTGTGAATAGGGTCCGATTGCGCCGGGCGCGAGCGGGGTCGAAATCTGTTTTTTCACGTCGTCTCCTTGACTCGCGGGACCGTCACACATCCATCGGGTATGACCAAGATACTGGGGTTGGGTCCTAGGCGTGTTGCTGCGTCGTTCAGAGCGGCGGTTAGAGACGGGAAGGGTTCAAGAAATGCCGCGCGAGATGTGTCTTGGGAAAGTCCCGTCACCGACATGATGCGGTGACGCTGGGCGAGAGATGCCAGCCGCGCCGCCTTGTGGAAACCCAGACGATATGTGGCCGCCACAGCTTTGAGAACAGATTCCGGGTCTGAGCTTGCTGCCAGAAGGTCAAAGAACGTGCGGTCGCCTATACCGTGTCGGCAACTACTCACCAAGACGAGCGCTCCACCCGGCCGGACTGCAAGCGAGGCATTTTCGAGCGCCTTGTGCGATTGGTATAAATCGTAATCCATGGGTGGCGCAGCTGCCGTTACCACGATGTCGTACCTGTGCGGCAGGTCTACTACGTACTCGCGATTTGCCGCTTGGACTGCATCTGTAAATGTCTCCAAGAGATCTCCGGCGTAGGCTGCACATATGTTGTGTGTCCGGTCGAGCACCGTTTGTATCGAAAGAAGAGGCCGTGGAGGTAGTAGAGCCGCCGCTTCCATGAGATCCTCGTGTACCGGATTTCCGTCGAGTCCCAGGGTTTCGGCTGTGGGATCGAGTGCCAGGCGGTGGTTGGCCTCGATTGTGGCAAAACCAGATACACCGGGGACAAGAGATTTCCGACCACCCGTGTAGCCGGCGAAGTAGTGGGGCTCTACTGAGTTGATGAGTATGAGGCCGTCGGCTTCGACTACCTCTCGGTTTATCCAGACGGGTGTATGTACCGGTGTGTCTCCTAAGTAGACCGAGGATGCAGCATCTCGGGCGTCGTGCCAGCGGACGAGAGGTGCCAGTAGGTCTACATTTTTATCACCGAGGATTTGGGCAAGCTCGTCCGGGCCGCCCGCTGCGTGGGCGCCCGTGGCTATCAGTAGGCGAAGACGCCCGGTGACGGTGGCGGTGGCTCGGAGTAGACCGCGCTGGATTAGGGTGTCGAGCACCAGGCCGGTGGGTGTGGGTCGCGTGGCATCGTTTACAACGATAACCGTGCGCCGATCTGCCCGAGGGGCCAGGAGCTCGGTCAACGCTTGGTGCACGTGCGGTGCCTCAAGGGCGTCGGATAAGATTTGGTGTGGCTCTGTGTGACGTTCCGGCAGTGGCGCAACCTCAAAGAGGGAGGCTCCGACTGGAGCCTGCACCTCAATCTCACCGTCGGCGAAGGGAATAGTCAGCATGCAGAGTCCTAGGGCAGCGAGCGACGCGCCGGTGTTATGCCATAGAGATGTGCAAGCAGTTCGGCTGGATGCATGGTCGCAACTCCTGTGGCCTGTTCAATTTGCATGCGACAAGAACTGCAGTCGGAGAGGACCAAATCCGGTTTGAGTGTTTCCACCCTGTCGAAGACGGGGCGTCCGGCAAGCATAGAGAGCTCAAACGTTCCGGCTTTGGTACCGAATGTGCCGGCCATGCCGCAGCAACCGGCATCGAGGTCAACCAACTGCACGTCTGGTACTTGTGCCACGAGGTCGTAGAACGTGTAGGACAAGCACTGAGCCTTGAGGTGACAGGGCATATGGTAGGCGAGCGTCAGAGGCATGGCAACGGGAGCTGGTGCCTGCTCCGGATGGGCGCTTCGCCATTCGTAGAGAAACTCTCCCAGGTCGCGTGTGGCGGCCGAAACCTCGGCCACAACTGGATCATCCAGGTAGTCGGCATAGTGTGCGCGGAACGCAAAAGTGGCCGTGGGCTCGCCGGACACGAGGATTGCATCGGCGCGCACGTACGGCAGTACCGTGTTGACGTTGTACCGAGCGATCTCAGAAGCTTTGGCGGGAAGCCCGTATGCCATGTCTAGAATGCCACTGCTTTTTTGGTGTGGGAATACAACGTCTACTCCATGGGAACGAAGCAGTTCCTCCATGATGAATGCAAGATCCGGGTCGTTGTAGTTGGCGTACATCTCGTAGAAGAAGGCCACATGCGCGCTGTAGTCGCCGGGTGTCGTGGCAGACCCCTTCACCATATCCTTCCCACGCCTGCGCAGCCTCTGGGAAAGTGTTCTTCCGGCGAAGTTGGGAAGGGCGCGTCGACGATCGATACCCACGACGCGCTCCCCGATACCGCGGAGAGGTTGCTGCTTCATGACTGCGTTGGCTACAGGGGCGAGAATGTGCCCTGCTTCAAAAACGAGGCCGGCATTACCCAGTACTCGCTCCACGTTATTGGGCTTGGCCAGGCTCCGGTACTTGCTCTTAGCTTCCAACATCAGTTTGGGGATGTTGACGTTGGAGGGACATTCTACGGCGCACATTCCGCATTCAATGCAGTAGTCGATCACGTTCTTGAACGCTTCTTCGGCGTACGTGTCATAAGGGTGCAGCTTGCCCTGGATGATGTTGCGCAGGAGATTGGCTTTTGCGCGAGGCGAGGCATGTTCCCTTCTAGTGGCTTTGAAGATGGGGCACATGCTTGTCCCTACGGCGCTCTTACATTGACCGCATCCGTGACACTTCTCGATCTCACGCTCGTATTCCCCATCCGGGAACAGGAGATACGTGGGTTGGTCGAAGGTCCAGTACGCGGGGCCGTATCGCAGGTTGCGGCCTACGCCTCCGCCTTCGGATTCGTAGACGATCTTCTTGCCTGGGTTGAAGATGTCGTTGGGATCGAAAGTCCTTTTGATGGACTTGAAAATATTGTAGACATCATCGCCATAGACACGGCGCACGTAGGGTGAACGTATTAATCCATCACCATGTTCACCGGACGGTGTACCCTGAATCTCTAACGCATAATCCATGACTTCGTCCATCATCTTCTGCATGATGGCTAAGTCGCTGCTTTGTTTCAGATCCAGTACGGGGCGGGTGTGGATGTTGCCGTCTCCCGCGTGCCCATACATGATGGCCTCAGATCCGAACCCAGCGAGTATGCGGGTGAGTTTGTTCATGTACTTGGCTAGTACATCGGGATGGACGGTAACATCCTCAATGAATTCGGTGATACGTTTGGGTCCAGGCAGTTTCTGGAGAAGGGGAACGGCTGCTTGGCGCACCGCCCACAATTGCTTTTGTTCGGCTGCATCGAAAGCGGGGCGTATCTCCATGGCGTCGCCCCCGGCGAGGAGCGATTGTAGCGACTCTAGTTGTTCTGCCAGCTGAGAATCGTCGGCCGCTTCAAACTCTACGAGGAGGGCGGTATCGGCATTGGCCGGCACCAGAGCATCAATCTTGGGATCGTTGCGACGCACGAATCGGAGGAAGCCGGCGTCCATGATTTCGAGAGACGTGGGTTTGAGGCCGAGGATTGGGAAGACCGTCTCTCCAGCCGAGAAGACCGTGGGGAAGTACGCCATAGCGATGGCGCGTTTCCCGGGCAGTGGTACCAGGTTCAAGGTGGCTTCTGTCACCAGACCCAGCGTACCCTCCGCGCCGACGAAAATCTTATGCAGGTGTACAAGGCCGGATTCCGGCTCCAACACAGTCTCTACACGGTAGCCAGAGGCATTCTTCATCACGCGCGGCAGTGATGCTTCAATAATGGATGCCTGCTCTTCCAGGGTTGTTACGAGGTTACGAAAAGCCCTGGCTGGGAGGCTGTCTCCCTGCAGGAGTTGAGCGAGCTCTGCTGAGTCTCGGCCCAAGGTGCCGGCCTCGAAGGTTCTACCATCATGCAATACAATGTTGAGTGCAAGTACGTGGTCCTTGGTCCCTCCGTAGGCTACGGAACGTGAGCCGGAGGAGTTGCATCCGATCATTCCGCCCAAACTGCAGTAGTTCTCGCTGGAAGGGTTGGGCGCGAAGAAGGTGCCGTAGGATTTGGCGCGGCGGTTTAGTTCACCCATGATGACTCCGGGTTCCACGCGGACCCAGGAACCATCCGGGGCAAACTCTAGGATGCGGTTCATGTATCTTGTGAAGTCCACCTGCAATCCGGTGCCGAGCGCTGCGCCGGCCAGACCGGAGCCTGCTCCGCGTGCGACCAGCGGTACGCTGTGTTGAGAGGCGTACGCAACCAGTCGTGCTACATCGTCCGCGTCGCGCGGAGACACCACTCCCAGCGGTTCTATCTGGAAGATGCTGCCGTCGGTGGCGTAAAGATGGCGGGAGATTGGGTCGAACTCAACGTCGCCGCGGATGAGGCGTCGCAGGTCCTTCTCGAGGGCATTGATGGTGGGTCGCATGAATTAAGACCTCACGAGGGTGAGAACAATCAGATGCTACATCATACCATCGGGCACACGCGTAGCGGACAGACGAGGAGGGTGAGGCAATGCGCAGATTGCTCAACGGATGGTCGTGGGAAGTGTAAAGTTACGAGCCACCGTTTGGAACCGAAGGAGGTGAGCGATGCTGAATATCCTCAAGACCACTGCAGACGGTCTCGAGCGCGTTCAGGATTACGAAACCGGCGCCTGGATTGATCTTGTCAGTCCCACAGTAGAAGAATTGGCGGTGGTCTCCAAAGCTCCGGCCATACCGCTCTCCTTCCTGCAGGGGCCCTTAGATCGTGAGGAGAAATCCCGTATCGACATAGAAGAGGATCTTGATCTGGTCCACGTGATAATAGATATTCCGGTTGTGGAACGAATGGCCGGTGACCAGGGGTACGACACCATCCCCCTGGGCATCTTGCTCCACCCGGATTTCGTGGTGACCACGTGTCTTCAGCCCAACCCTATTTTGGGAGATTTCGAGCGCGGCGCAGTCAAGAGTTTCGCTACGTTTAAGAAGACGCGCTTTCTGCTTCAGGTGCTCCAGAAGGTTTCCAGTTACTACCTTCGCTATCTGAAGAGAATAGACCGTGAGACCGACAAGCTGGAGCGCCAACTGCGTGCCTCTCAGAAGAACGAGGAACTCTTTGGTCTTCTGACTCTCGAGAAGGCGCTGGTCTACTTCAGCACGTCGCTTCGCTCTAACGAGGTGGTTCTCCACAAGATAGTCAGAACCAAAGAAATTCGGATGTACGAGGAGGACCAGGATCTCCTAGAAGATGTGATTGTCGAGAACAAGCAGGCTATCGAGATGGCCGAGATCTACTCCAACATCCTCTCCGGCATGATGGATGCATTTGCATCGGTGATCTCCAATAATCTGAATATCGTGATGAAGCTGCTAACTTCCATCACTATTATCGTGGCACTTCCGACGATGGTAGCCTCCTTCTACGGGATGAATGTTTCTCTCCCGTTTATGCACAATTCACAGGCCTTTGTCGGTGTCATGGTGTTTTCGGTGGTCATATCGGCGCTGGCGGCACTGATATTCTGGCGCAAGCGATATCTGTAGCAACAGAATGAGCGGAGCTGCGGTGGGCCCGCGGAAGGCGGGCCCACCGCAGCCGCCCTTCATCCACTCGGCGTAGCCCGCACTACCCGGTTTCTTCCTGATCGCTTGGCCTGATACAGAGCCGTATCCGCCTGTGCCACCAATTCCTCCAGTGTGGTTCCGTCATGAGGACAAGTGGCCAGGCCTGCGCTGACCGTGACGGAGGCGTTGGCGGGCAGACCTAACCCTGTGTACATAATCTGAGACAGTCCGTCGCGCAACCTATCAGCGAGGAAACCGGCGTTGCGACCCGGCGTGGCGGGTAGCAGCAGCGCGAACTCCTCGCCACCGTACCGACCACAGATGTCGGATGTACGGGTTTGGTCCTTCAGATATTGTGCTATGGCTTGTAGAACCTTGTCACCGGTCTGATGTCCGTATGTGTCATTGATGTCTTTGAAGTGATCGACATCGAACATGAGAATGGTCAACGGCTCGCGGTGGCGCAGGCTATGTTCGATCTCCTCTCTCCCCCGCGCCTCGAAGAAACGACGGTTATAGAGGTTGGTAAGAGGATCGGTGATGGCTTCGCGGCGGATGGCGTCGTATTTCTGTGCCGCCTTCAGGCCGGCCTGTATGTGTCCCACCAGACTCTCTAAAATAGGCAAGGATACGTGAGAGAAAGCATCGGGTCCGGTGGCGGCTGCCATGAGGGACATCACGCTTTTATCGTCCATGCGGAAGGGAAGGGAGAGGTGGGCGCGCAGAGTGGGCGGGAAGGCTTTGCAGTCGGCATTGGAGATAACGGTTGGTCGCAGGTCACGGAAAGAGGTGCGTATGGGGCAGCGGGAGTAGTATCCGCAGCAGTTCACATTCACGTCTTCCTCTTCACATCCGGACACGCCTTGCAGAGTGAACTCCCGGCCGGTCTCCGCTACGAATGCCACCACGTCCGCCGACAGCAACTGCCGTGCGAGTGCAAGTGCTTTGGCTTTGGTCTCCTTGAAGGGTAGAGCCGTATTGAGCTCCTGGGCGATCTCACCCAATCGGAGCAACTGGTTGTTGAACGCCTGGAGCCGGTAGAGGTCTTCACGCAGGATGGCAACTTCCAGAGTGTCGGTGGTCTGAGTTTGGTTTAGCAGGTCGGCCATGAAGGCGTCTATACCGGTGACCGTAGTAGGAGTTCCCGTATGGTGCGGCTGTCCGGGCTCGGGTTGGTGGGACATCTCGTTATCTGCATCGGCCGATGTGTGGGAAGGTTTTCTGCGATTTGTCCAAGCGTCGATTACAAGGCCGGCGATCAGCAGTGTGACAATGAGGGCGGATGCCGACCAAGCTCCTCCGTTAGCAAACCAACCTACGACCATGAGTACGCAGGCAATCAGGATTTTTGCGGCCACAGCGGCTCGAAAGCGGGAGATCATAGCGCCATTTTTGCCAAAAAGGTTATTCATGTGAGGTGCCCTCTTCACACGTCTTTCAACGTATGTATCGGCATGGGGACACGATGTCGATAGCGATTACGATGAGTCTTGGCGCCATCAGCCTTTCGTTTGTCCGGTTTTTTTCCTTACTTTCAGGACACGAGGGGGCGGCTCAACTGTGCCCAGGCCGTTCGTGCGCTGCAGCGATTCCACAGGCTTGAGTCGCAACCTACGCGAACCCATGAGTAAGAGAAGGCCGGCCGCCACAAAAGCCGTACCGGCAGGGCCTATGATCCCGTAGGCACCGGAGACCATCTGCACCAGGAAGAACCACCAGGCCCCAAACCACCCCGCGGCCGTGTTTGCGCTCAGGTAAGCATAGAAGCCAAGTGGTCCAATTAGCCCCAAGGCCAACAGCCAGAGGTTGGAACGAGAGTTGGGCCACCATGGCATAGCCGGGCTGGGCGGCTCCAAGAAGCTCGTGCAGAGCGGCCATATCCACGCAACGGTAACCGCGGGCGCCAGGGAGAAGGGCGAAGAAGCGAGAAGAAATATGAGACCCAAGGTGAGCAGAGCCAGGCCTCCGGTCAGTTTTGCCATCTCTGTTGTGGCGCGACTTTCAACAGGCTTGAGATAGCCGAGGAAATGGCGGCTTATGATGAAAAGGACAAGTCCGAGAAGAAGCAAAGTCAGCCCTACAATCCAGTTTGGCTGGGTTGCTTCTGGAGAAGAGAGAATCGCTTGGTTGAGGTAAACGGGCATCAGGCCCACGCGCGCCGCCACCCAGGTAAGGAAGAGGGTAACGGCGACCGGCACCACGAACGAGAGCAGGTTGCGCAGGTGTCGCAACCAACCCTCGGGCCGGAGACGCGTTACCGCCAGCCAACTGAAGGTCATGAGGATGGCGGGCAGAAGCGCCAGGATGCCAAGGATAGTGAGCGAGCGGTGTGTGAAGTATCTCCCCGATGCCAGTACAATCGCCGTGCCGGGGTCCCGTGGTGGGGAGCCGGCGTCGTCGAGAGAGAGTAGTAGGCGTTCAAGGGCCGCACCTTGTGTTGCCAATCCGCCCGAGGTCACCGTACCCTCTCCGCTGTCGTAGAGCGTCAGGCCGGGGATGCCCGCTCTGAGTGCTGCCACCTGTTCGCCGGAATAGAGCCGCAATGCTTGGTCGGCGATCTGTTCTTGGAGATTGGGGAGGTGCAGATCCAAGCTCGCTCGAGCGAGTACGCGTGTAGCGGTCTCTACTAGCCATCCTGGAGTAGTGATTCCTGGTCCCGTTATCCCGGCTTGGAGGAAGTCTCTTCCCTCCATTCCAAGAGCCTGTACGGAGATAACCGTCTCGATTCGTTCGGTATCGGGGTATTCGTGCAGAAATGCAGAGAGCCCGAGGCCTCCTTGTGAGCCGCCTTCGCTTGATAGGAAGACAAGAGTGCGTTGATGGGAGCGCGTAGAGAATACTTGGATGAGCTCGATAAGGCATGCTGTGGGAGCGGCTTGGGCCAGAGCAGAGAGTCGGGCATCTGCCGCCGGGTCTCGCGGAGCGCTGAAAACAATGGTGCGCGGCGAGGTACCGGGCAGGACAACCCAGATGTTATCTACGGCCACTCGTTTGTCGCCATACGGGACCAAAGTGCTCTCATTGAAGTGTTCGATATCAAGCGAGGAGAGCTTGTCCGTCAGCCATGCGGCTGCTCCTGCTGCGTCTTCGGAGCCGAGGTGGCGATCGGAGTAGAGGCGTGCAAGTTCTTGTGTGGTCCTGAGTGCTCTGTTGGCGTCGAAGAAGGTGGGCGCCGAAGAGACCTCTATGGTGGAGGGAGGAGTGGAGATTGACAAAAACACGGAGGCAAGGGTTACGAGCACTACCGCCGCGCTGACCGCGTAGGTTGCCCTTCTCCATCGCCAGACTCTATCGGCGATCTTTTGCCGAATAGGAAATTGCATCCCACTCCTCGCGACGATAACAAACAAATTGTATGCTACTTGGGCGTCATGCGCCAAATGGACGGTTTGTTGTTGTTTCTGAAAGGGGTAATCTGTCCATTGCAATCCCCGAGGGGCCATCGACGAGAATGGAGCCGGAAACGAGTGACCTTGATCAGTATCGAAGATGCGCGGGAACTCATACTTGCTCATTGTCAACCCCTGCCACCGGAGGACTTGCCTCTGTCGGAGGCGCTTGGAAGAGCGCTGGTTCACCCGGTGGTAGCTGCTATGGACATCCCGCCGTTTGATAACTCCGCCATGGACGGATTTGCGATCGTGGCGGCGGACACAGAGGGCGCCAAGGAGGAAGAGCCCGTATCTCTGGCAGTGGTCGATGTTATAAGAGCGGGTACTTCCGGAAAGCAAGTCGTGGTATCGGGCACCGCAGCCAAGATCATGACCGGTGCTCCGCTTCCGGAAGGTGCGGATGCCGTGGTGGAGTCAGAATCCACGACGGAAACTGCCGGAACGGTGCTGGTCAGGCGAAAAGTGAAGAGCTGGGATAACGTCAGGCCTATGGGCGAGGACTCGCCGAAAGGCACGGAAGTGCTTGCAGCCGGGGCGGCGATTGGACCCGCGGAGATAGGGGTACTGGCAAGCCTCGGTATGCCCACGGTTCGTGTGTACCGGAAGCCTTCGGTTGCCATAATTGCTACGGGAAGCGAACTCGTTGAGCCGGGCAATCCTTTGGCTAAGGGCCAGATTTACAATTCCAATGCGTACACATCCGAGGCTCAGTGCGTAGAAGTGGGTGTGAAGCCGCAACGTATGGGTATTGCACCGGACGACTATGATGTGACGTTGGCCATGATGCGGAACGCCCTGGTAAACGATGTACTCATCACGTCGGGGGGCGTGTCTGTAGGTGATTTCGATTTCGTCAAGGACGTGCAGGACGCACTGGGAGTGGAGCGCAAGTTGTGGCGTGTAGCCATGAAGCCGGGGAAACCGCTCTCGTTTGGCGTTTTCGAGCGACCTGAGGGCGGAAGATGCCTGGTGTTCGGTGTGCCGGGGAACCCGGCGTCCGCAATGGTGTCTTTTGAGCTTTTCATCAGGCCCACGTTGCTTCGGTTGATGGGGCATACCGCGGTTGTGCGATCTGTGAGCACTGCAGTTCTGGCACAGGATGAGCCAAACAGTGAGAAACGTGTCCGAGTGGTACGTGTGTGGTTGGAGCGTTCTGAGGGTCGCGTTCTGGCGCACTCCACAGGATCGCAGGGATCGGGACGGGTGCGCTCCATGGTGGGAGCAAGCGCTTTGGCCTTCGTGGGTCCGGAAGGCAGCGGCAAGAAGGCGGGCGATCAGGTCGACGTGATGACCATTCGAGAGACTCGTGTCTAGAGATGCAGCCTCTACTGAGCGGCGAGTTGCCTTCGGGTGTAGGACGAGTTGTTTTCGAAGGCTCAAACCGGGTACAATAACAGTGTTATGAATGTCAGCATCTATTCAAGCGTATGATCCGGGAAGTCCGATGGCGCATTGTGCCGTCGGACTTCTTTGTTCTGTGGCCTTGGTGGCTTGACTCCGCGAAAGGAGATGTAGATGGCCAACCACTTCACTCCTGAAGAGCTGGCGAAGGAAATAGGGATGGAGACGCAGGGCCTGATCGAGTTCTGTCTGCGCGAGAGTATTCCTATCTACAAGGGGAAGATAGACCGTAGCCTACTCGCGGTTGTGATGAAGGCCAGGGGGATGACGATTCCTGAGCCGGAAGCCGTGTCTGTCTAGGAGTTAATGGCCCGTTTGTTATTTGCTTGGTGGTCGGTGGATCGTCAGGAGGCGCAGGGCGGAGGCCATTATATTTTCGCCCCATCTGTCCAGGCTCTCGCGGGCGCTGACAGGGTCTGAGTCGCTGTACGGCACTCGGAGGATGGTCTGATTCTCCAGCAGCCAGCGACGGATGGCCAGCAAAGAATCCAATCTGGTGTTGGGTAGCGCCACAGGAAACCGCGGTTGCGTAGGCGGTTCCAGTGTGCGTATAAATCTGCCGATCTCCAATGCGGCTGTGCTCTCAGTAACCGTCAAAGTTGCCACTACAGATCCTTCCCAAACTATAGAAATATGGGCTTGGGGCATAATCGTGTCGGTGTAGTCGGGCCACAGCGCGGCCGTGTTGATCCTCAAACCGTCCATGACGGCACGGCATGAACGTCGCAGGGCAAGGGTATCGTCGAGCGCCTTCTTGATCTCTGCCGCCTCTTCAAACCGGCTCTGCCGAGCAAGTTTGGTCGTAAGTGCCAGTGCCATGGCTTCGGGAGGATCGGGCTGACTGAACCGTTGGGGGAGGTCGCCTGCCAGCCAGCGGAGCAGGTCGTAAACGAGGGCATCGTGGCGGGCAATCTCGTCCGGTTGTCCGACACAGGGCGCCAGGCATCTGCCGGTTTGCCCGTAGAGACACGGGTCCCCAGCGTTCCGCGCACAACGGCGAATAGGATAGCAGCGCGTCAGTAGATCAATGGCGCCCGTCACTCTACCTTTACCCCGAAAAGGCCCCATGACCACGGTAGCTCCTCGAGCACTCGGGTTGGGACTGGTGTATAGGCGCAGGCCACGGTTTCCTTCAGCCTTAAGATAGACATAGCGCTCCGGATTGCGACCGAATGTATTGCACTGTGGCCGATGCTGCAGGATGAGATCCTGCTCCGTTGCAATCGCTTCCAATGGTGTTGTCGCCTCCACGTAGTCAACGCGGTGTAGGCGTCGCAGAGCCTGACGAACGCGGCGCGAATGATCGGGGCCGGATATGAAGTACGAGCGCACTCTGTCTCGTAGGCGATCGGCTTTTCCCACGTACAGGACTTCGTCGTTCTCGTCTCTGAAGAGGTAGGCGCCGGGAGTGCGAGGAAGATGTCTTGTCAGGACCAGCTTGTGCCGGTCGCGTTTGTGCAGAGGGTCGGCGAAACTGCGTGCCTGGTTGAGTCGCGTAATGCCTCTCTCCTGGAGACGTCCGACGAGCACGAGAAAGATATCGGCGGTGGCGGATGCGTCTGCCAGGGCGCGGTGGAACGTGTCCACCCGGGAGCCGAGCGCCCCGGCCACTGTGGACAGCTGATGATTCGGGAGCCCAGGCGCCAAGAGTCGCGAGAGCTTGAGAGTGTCAAAGGCACCCTCGTCCAAACGTCGCCCGTCGAGACGCGAGAGTTCGTAGTTCAGGAAGGCAAGGTCGAATTGGGCGTTGTGTCCGACCAGCACAGAGTTCTGCATAAATTCCATCAGATTGGGCATGAGCAATTCTATACGAGGGGCATCTCTCACCATGTCCGGCGTGATACCTGTGATCTCGATAACCTTGGCCGGAATGGGGCGCTGTGGATTGACGAGACTGTGGAAGGTGGAAACCACGCGGAGTTCTTCTATTCTCACCGCCCCAATTTCCGTGATCTTAGCAGGCCCAGGACGGCCTCCGGTTGTCTCCACGTCCACAACCACGAAGCTGACGTCTTTCAGGTCTGGGTCCGTTTCTTGCCAATCACGAAGACCCAAGGACTGGGGACTATGCCAGCAGAAGCGACCATCTTCGACCACAAGCGAGTTCATCACTTCGCGGCAAAGAGAGGCGGGAGCCTCCTTCAGGGCCAACAACCTGCGTGCTGCCTTCAGGAAGTCGACGGGTTCGCCGCTGATGGCCAGCAGTTCGTACAGATCGTTAGCTAGGGTGAGCGACAGTTGGAGCATGCTAGTGGAGCCGCCTTGAAAAGGCTCGGCGCTTTCGGGAGAATACCATCATTCGTCTGGAGTGTCTTATAACTCCTGCGTATCGTACAGGTTGCTCAGCCCAGCGCTGCGTCTGGAGACGCCTTTCGTGCTTGACAGGTCCCAGATTCAATCCATCATTCCACATCGTGACCCTTTCCTTCTTGTTGATCGTGTTCTGGAGCTGGTGCCGGGGGAGCGTGTGGTGGCAGAGAAGGATGTCACCGGCCGAGAGGATTTCTTCCGGGGGCATTTCCCGGGTAGACCTATCATGCCCGGGGTGCTGATCATTGAAGCTCTTGCGCAGGCGGGAGCGGTGGCGGCGCTTTCGGCGCCGGAGCATGCTGGGAAACTCGCGTTGTTTGGAGGCGTGGAGAAGGCCCGCTTCCGACGCAACGTGGTGCCGGGCGAGGTCTTGCGTCTGGAAGTAGTTCTTGTGCGGTCACGGGGACCGGTGGGCCGGGGCGAGGGGCGTGCTTACGTTGGCGATCAGCTCGCCTGTAGTGTGCTGCTGACCTTCTTTCTCGCCGACAAGCAATAGCCGGTGCTCGTGGGGTCTGCTGGGTACAGTCGCGGTATAGCCTCCTCAAGAGCGGATAGGGGTGCGACTATCTCTGGGATCGGCGTCTACCTTCCTGAGCATGTCGTGACCAACCATGACTTATCGTTGACGCTGGAAACTTCCGACCAGTGGATCCGGCAGCGGACCGGCATTATGCGCAGGCGTATCGCGGCCGAAGACCAGAGTGCATCGACTTTGGCGATTCCGGCGGGAGCGGCCGCCATCAAAGAGGCGGGTCTCGTGCCGGAGGCCGTGGGGCTGGTGATCGTGGCGAGTATCAGTCCCGATCAGATCATGCCGGCCACCGCGTCGCGTGTTGCGTACGCACTGGGTGCAGAGAATGCGGGAGCGGTTGATCTATCGGCGGGCTGCTCCGGTTTCATCTACGCACTGGCCATGGCGACGGGGTTGGTTGAATCTGGAATACAGGAACACGTGCTGGTTGTGGGAGCGGAAGCCATATCGCGAATTCTCGATTGGGAGGATCGCTCCACCGCAGTTCTGTTTGGAGATGCGGCCGGGGCCGTGGTTGTCTCAGCCACGTACGGGCCGAACCGGATCCTGGGGTTGGACATGGGAAACGATGGGTCGGGTGCGGATCTTCTTCAGATACCGGCGGGTGGTTCCCGGCTTCCGGCCACGCATGCCACTGTTGACGATGGACTGCATTACCTGAAGATGAATGGTCGCGAGGTGTATCGTTTTGCTACGCGGGTGGTACCTCGTTCTGCTGCGCAGATTCTGGAGCATTGCGGTTTCTCCACCTCCGAGGTGGACCTGATGGTCCCGCACCAGGCGAATACACGCATCATCCAGGCAGTGGCCCGCAGACTGGGAATAGCCTGGGAGCGCGTCTTTACCAACCTCGACGAGTATGGGAACACGTCGTGTGCCTCGATCCCTCTGTGTCTCATGGAGGCTCGTGCTCGAGGCCTGGTATATCAGGGTTGTCGCATCCTGCTACTGGGATTCGGTGCCGGTCTCAGTTGGGGATCCTGCCTACTTCGTTGGGGAGATCCGGTTGGAGTGACTACGATATGAGCAAGGTGCTTCTCATGTTCCCTGGGCAGGGAAGCCAGTCAGTGGGAATGGCCTCCTGGCTCCTAGAATACCCGATGGCTGCAGATCTCTACGAACGGGCGACGAAGATTGTTGGCTGGGACGTGTTGGAGGTCTGTCAGAATGGGCCGGCCGAGAGGCTTATGCAGACTGATGTGGCCCAGCCGGCCATCTTTGTGACGAGCATCGCGACGTGGACCGTGTTGACGGCACATATGGGATGGTCCCAGGAACCAAAAACTCAAGAGATCGGCCATGAGTGCGCGCCGATCATGCTCGGTCATTCCTTGGGAGACTACAGTGCGCTCGTGGCCTGCGGTCATCTGAGTTTTGAGGATGGGCTGGCAGTAGTAACGAGGCGGAGCCGAGCAATGTGGGAATGTGGGGAGCGGCAGGCGGGTGGGATGGTGGCGGTTCTGGGTCTGGAGGATGAGATCGTGCGCCACATTTGCGGGCGCGTATCTGAAGTTTGGCCGGCCAACTACAACAGCCCCAGACAAGTAGTGGTCTCGGGTAGTCGCGAAGGGTTGACTAGGTTGGCGGAGTTGGTTGGGGGTATGACTGGCGCCAGGCTAGTCCCGCTCAAGGTATCAGGGGCGTTCCACAGTCCGCTGGTGGCGGCAGCCACCAGCGAGGTGGCTGCCGCCCTCGACGAGGTTCCGCTTCACGAGGCAACAATCGGTGCCTTCTTCTCGACTACCGAGCTCCAATTGCTGCAAGCGAGAAAAATCCACTCGGCTATGGTGGCGCAGCTGACTTCTCCCGTTCAGTTCTCACAGGCGCTGGCCTATCTGCGTTCGACTGTCTGTGCTGCCGTAGAGGTTGGTCCTGGTAAGGTATTGGCGGGACTGGTGAAGAGGATCGACAGAAGCCTGCCCGTATATTCTACGAACTCTGAGGAGACGCTGCAGACTGTAAGGGACACCCTGAGAAGAGATAGGGGGATGACCACGTGATAGTCGAGGATGACAAGGTGCTGCGGGGAAGGGTAGCCCTCGTTACGGGGGCCGGGCGCGGCATTGGACGAGCCATCGCGCTGCGTCTGGCCGAAATGGGGGCCGATGTAGCCATCAACGACCTACCCACGGCGGAGTCGTACGCGCTGGAGGTTGTGGAGGCAGTGCAGAGCAAGGGCGGCCAAGCGACATTCGAGCCGACCGATGTGTGCGACGAAGACGCGGTAAGAGAGATGATCGGAGCGGTGGAGCGGGCGCTGGGACCCATTTCCATGCTGGTAAACAACGCGGGCATCACGCGTGATGGTATGTTCCTGCGCATGTCCAAGCAGGATTGGGACGCGGTGCTGAATGTCAACTTGGGAGGCGCATTCCTGGTGAGCAAGGTCGCTGCGCGCGGCATGATGAAACGTCGCTTTGGGGCGATTGTCAATGTGTCGAGCGTTTCGGGGTTGCGTGGCAACGCCGGCCAGGCTAACTATGCAGCCGCTAAGGCGGGTCTTGTTGGACTAACAAAATCATTGGCACGAGAGTTGGCGCCTCGCAACATTCGGGTGAACGCTGTTGCGCCCGGATTCATAGCTACAGAGATGACGATCGGTCTGCCCGAAGCGGTGAAGGGAGCTATTCTAGCCGATACGCCCCTCAGCCGGCCCGGTATGCCGTCGGACGTAGCCGACGCGGTGGCCTTTCTGCTGAGCGATGCCGCCTCATACGTTACCGGTGTTGTCCTGCCGGTCGATGGCGGATTGGGGATGTAGAGAGGAGGCAACCATGAGGGTGGCGGGTGCCAGGCGCGTGGTGGTGACCGGTATCGGGGTGGTGTCGTCTGTTGGCATAGGTGCCGCTGCGTTCTTCGATGCACTAGTGGGCGGCGTATCCGGCATCGAGGAGATCTCGAGCTTTGATGCTTCGGCCTACTCCGTGCGGATCGCAGGAGAAGTCAAAAGCTTCGACGCAGGACAGTGCCTCGAGCGCAAAGCAGCCAGAAGGATGGACCGTTACGCGCAGATGGCGGTTGTGGCTGCGCTCCAGGCTCGGGAGGATGCGGCTCTAGACCTCGGTGCTTTGGACCCGTATCAGGTGGGTGTGCTGGTGGGCTCCGGCGTTGGTGGTCTTTGGACGTTCTACGAACAGACCAAGATATTGCTACAGCGCGGCCCGGCTCGAGTTAGTCCCTTCTTCGTACCCATGATGATTCCCAATATGGGAGCGGCACACGTATCGATCGCCCTGGGTCTCAAAGGTCCGGTGAGTGCAACCTGTACCGCCTGCGCCGCCAGCACCAATGCTTTGGGGGATGCATTCGAGATCGTGCGGCGTGGCGACGCCCTGATCATGTTTGCGGGCGGAGCGGAAGCTCCTATCAATCCGCCGGGAATCAGCGGGTTCGCCGCTGCGCGGGCGCTCTCCACCCGAAACGATGACCCGCTCGGCGCCAGTCGTCCGTTTGATGTTGATCGCGACGGGTTTGTAGTTGGTGAAGGGGCGGCGGTCCTGGTGCTTGAAGAGCGGGAACATGCTCTGGCCCGGGGCGCGCATATCATAGCCGAAGTGCTGGGGTATGGGATGACGGCGGACGCCTTCCACCTGACCGAACCCGACGAGAGCGGCGTTGCCGCCGCAACAGCCATGACTCGAGCGTTACAGCAGGGCGGAGTGGACCCAATGGAGCTGGACTATGTAAACGCTCACGGCACGTCCACGCCACTCGGTGATGTCATGGAGACACGTGCCATTAAGCATGCTCTGGGGCCGGCGGCTGCCAAAGTGGCAATCAGCTCCACCAAGAGCATGATAGGCCATTGTCTCGGCGCCGCCGGCGCCCTTGAAGCTGCGGCTACGGTACTGACCATCCATAACGGCATAATCCATCCCACGCTCAATCTCGAATCTCCTGATCCTGAATGCGACCTGGACTACGTACCGCTTGTTGCACGTCGCGCGCCGGTGCAGTACGCGGTGTCCAACAGCTTTGGTTTCGGTGGGCACAACGCGTCAGTGGTGTTCGGAGCCGGGTGATCTCTTGACTAGGTCTACCGATGCGGTGGCTAAGAAAACGAACACCACCATGGGTGTGGATGGATGCCCCGCCTGTGGACGATATATCGCTCCGGAGGCTTTACGAGATTCGTTGATGGTCTGTCCTCTGTGCGGTTACCATCACCCGTTGGGCACGCTTCAGCGTATCTCGCAGTTGGTAGACGACGGCAGCTGGGAAGGGATAGCAGTAGATGGAGTGCTTTCCGATCCGTTGAACTTCTTCGATTCGCGTCCTTATCCGGCGCGTTTAAAGGCCGCACAGCTCTCCACGGGATTACCGGAGGCATTCGCGGCGGGCAGGTGCACGGTCGAGGGCGTGCCCGTCGGCTTGGGGATCCTGGATTTCCAGTTTCTGGGCGGATCAATGGGCGCAGCAGTAGGCGAAGGTTTCTGGAGGCTGACGGAACATTGCATCATTGATCACGTGCCGTTGGTGGTTGTGACATCCTCTGGCGGGGCAAGAATGCAGGAAGGGCTCTTTTCTTTGCTGCAGATGGCAAAGACGGTGATGGCTCTTGAGGAGCTGCGGGAGACCACAATTCCTTTCCTAGTAGTATTGGCTGATCCCACTACCGGAGGAGTGTTGGCCAGCTTTGCCTCCCTCGCTGATGTGATTATCGCCGAACCTGGTGCTCAGCTGTGGTTTACCGGGCCCAGAGTCCGGGAGATGACCACACGAGAAAGAACGCCGGAAGGCTTTGGTTCGGCAGAAGAGGCGCTAAAGTGTGGACACGTGGACTTGGTAGTGCCACGGACGGAGCTACGGCAGCGTCTGGTCGAGCTCTTGATCCTTCTGCAAGGAGGTGAGTCTGTCCTTGGTGAGATTATTCCACAGCGGCGGAAAACAGCCGGGTGGAGAGCGGGAGGAGCTGGTAGAGCGGCTGAGAGATCTGCAGGCGTTGCCCGCGCTGCCTGGAATTGGCTACGAAGAAGAGATCGCTGAGGTGCAGGGGAAACTGCAGGCCCTAGAGGGTCTCGGGTTGCCGACCGCAGCGTGGAAAACTGTGGCGATAGCTCGAGCACAGAAGCGTCCGCAGTTTCTCGATTACATTCCCTACTTAGCGCCGGACTTTGTCGAGCTACACGGCGACAGGGTTGGGGGAGATGACCGTGCCATTGTGGGGGGCGTAGGGAGTCTAGACGGCAGGACGGTTGTCTTCGTCGGCCACCAGAAGGGACATGATCTGAAGGAGCGACAACTACGCAATTTCGGGATGGCTCGTCCGGAGGGCTACCGTAAGGCTCAACGCCTCTTCCTCACAGCGGAGCGACTCAATCTACCAGTGGTTACGTTGGTAGACACACCAGGAGCGTTTCCCGGTCTGGACGCGGAACGCGGAGGACAGGCATGGGCAATTTCGCGGACATTGCAGGTGTTGGCGGGACTGAAGGTCCCTACGGTAGCCTTCATCATCGGGGAGGGCGGGTCCGGCGGCGCATTGGCATTGGCGCTCTGCGACCGGGTCTTCATGCTCGAAAATGCTATCTATTCCGTAATCACACCAGAGGGGTGCGCGGCCATTCTGTGGAGAGACGCCGCCGCGGCTCCGCGCGCGGCGGAGGCCCTGCAGTTGACCGCGTGCGAGCTGTTGGAGCTGGGTCTGATTGACGGCATCGTCCCGGAGCCGCGGGGAGGCGCGGCGGGACGTGCTCGTACCATGGCGCGACGGATACTCAAGCTGGCGGTTGATACCCTTACAGAACTTCGTGGGCTGAAGTCGAGCGAACTGTGCGTCGCGCGTCGTCGCAGATATCTGGCTGTTGGACTGAGCTCTGGGCCGGACCAGGGTTGGTCACAGTTCCCCTAGACCGTCGCCAGCCCTAAATAGGGCTGCCACGACGCTGGGAGATCACTCCACCCAGACACGAGCAGCTCAATCATGGAGGGGGGTCGCGGTCGCTGATGTGGGGCCATTCCGATCTCTGAGGGAAGGCTTGCGCCCTTGCGGACGTTGCAGGCGGCGCAGGAGGTCACCACATTCTCCCATGTGCTGGCACCGCCACGACTTAGCGGTATCACATGGTCCAGCGTAAGCTGACGATTGCTTCCGCAGTATTGGCAACGGAACCCGTCTCTAGCCAGGATGGCGCGACGAGACACCTTGCGTCGTTCTCCCGGGGGAACGCGCACATGATAGTGCAGTCTGATGACGGCCGGGAGCGGCAGCGATAGCTTTTCTGAATGGATCTTGAGTCCTGCAGACTCCAGGATTTCAGCCTTGTTCTTGATGAGGAGAACTAGTGCACGTTTCAGGGGGCAGATGTTCAGGGGCTCATATGTGTTGTTCAGAACGAGCACCCGGCGGGGCACGCATACCTCCCTCTTACGGTTGCCTGCGATTGTATCGAAGACACCGCAGACGCTCAACAGGTCCCTGGTTGGTGGTTTGGTACTGTCCCAGGTTCGAGTGGCGCACACAGATTGCTAGAATGAAACCATGAGAAGGTCCTAACCTGGAGTGCCAATGGAGTTGTTTTCTGCAGCGAAAGAGGAGCGGTTGACGAGGCAGGCACCTTTGGCGGCTCGTATGCGCCCAGGGCGGCTCGAGGATGTTGTAGGTCAGGATCATCTTCTTGGGCCCGAGGGCCCTCTGGAACGCTCCATGCGTGCAGGCAGAATCGGCTCGATGATTTTTTGGGGTCCTCCTGGTACAGGAAAGACCACTGTAGCTCGTTTGGTGGCAAAGCGGACGGGAATGGCCTTTGAGGAATTGTCGGCGGTCGCTTCGGGAGTTGCTGAGGTCCGCAAAGTCATCGAAAGTGCGGGTCGTCGTCTGGGCGAACTGGGGCAGGGCACTCTTCTCTTCATAGATGAGATCCATCGCTTTTCCAAGGCTCAGCAGGATGCTCTGCTCCATGCAGTGGAGGATGGGCTGGTGACTTTAGTAGGGGCTACCACCGAGAATCCTCACTTTGAAGTCATCTCTGCCCTCCTGTCTCGATGCCAGATATATGCCTTCCACGCGCTGACAGACGCCGACGTGTGCAGGCTTGTCGGTCGCGCCGTCGATTGGGGTTTTTTGCGGGAGGTTGCGCCGCGGATGAAGGTTGGTTCGGCGGAGCGCGATGCGGTGGCCGCGCTCGGTGCAGGTGACGCTCGTCGTAGCTTGAATCTTCTGGAGCAGGCGGTGCTTCTGGCTTCCGAGCGGGGGCAAACAAGCTTGGACCTGAAAACGCTGGAGACGGTGGCACAGAGACCATTGGCGGCTTTCTATAAAGGAGGAGACCGTCATTACAATCTCGCGTCGGCATTCATCAAGAGTTTGAGGGCATCCGATCCAGACGCCGCTCTGTACTATCTGGCCGTGATGCTGGAGGGTGGAGAGGATCCGCTCTTCATC
This sequence comes from Actinomycetota bacterium, assembly GCA_012514635.1. Classification (GTDB taxonomy): domain Bacteria; phylum Actinomycetota; class Thermoleophilia; order RBG-16-64-13; family RBG-16-64-13; genus JAAYZX01. Next base: position 12,087 of record JAAYZX010000054.1, on the reverse strand, counting down.
GCCAGAAGGGCAGTAATCTTTGCAAGTGAAGACGTGGGCAACGCGGATCCACGGGCGCTCGAGGTTGCCGTTGCTGCGGCACGGGCCGTGGAGCTTGTGGGCCTGCCGGAGGGGCGCCTAAATCTTGCCCAAGCGGTGACGTATCTGAGTTGTTGTCCTAAATCTACCGCATCCTATGCGGCTTTGGAGCGCGCACTAACTCATGTTCGCACGCATGGGCCCCAGCCCCCTCCTCTGTACCTATGCGACAGACGCTCCGCTGAGGCACGTGCGCACCAAACAGATCCAGGATACGTGTATCCTCATGACGAGGGGGGCTATGTATCCCAGAACTGTCTTCCGGTATCGCTTCAAGGCACGGAATTCTATCAACCGTCTCATCAAGGATTCGAGGGTCGTATTCGCGAATTCTTAAGGAAGATGAGAGAGCTACGATCCTCGGGACGACAGGATGCGCCTACCGAGAGCTAAAGATTATGAAAATTAATCCTTCGGATAGTGCGTCAGGAAACCCATGAACATCATACTGATGACACTTGGTCTAATTGCAGTTTTGCTCGTGGCCATCACCGCCTATTATCTGGTGAAGCTGCTCAAGGTTTCCCGTAGCGCGCGGGACAACGCTTCGCGCTTTCAGGCCTTCACACAGCAGCAGTTGCTGATGCAGACGCGAATGGATGCGTTGGACGGGGAAACAGTGGTCCCGAAAGGGCTTCTCGGGGCTCCCGAATCCGGCGCGCCGGCAGTGAGCGATACCGTTACGAGCGCCGGAGTGGGTCTCAGCGAGCTAAGCTCTGGAGTGGTGTTCCTGGCGCGTGATTCTGCAGGAGATGTCAGCGTACAGATGGGGGACAGGCCGCCGGCGCCTTTGACCTACGTGCTTGATCCCAAGCTGCGGCAGGTTTTGCAGCGCATCGTATCGCAGGCCACCTTAAGCTTCGGGTACTCTTGGTCGATATTAGCCAATGAAGACAACGAGGGAAGGCTGCATTTGCGACGGCTTTCTTAACATTAGTATGAGATTAGTCGACACACAGTGTTCGGCCGACCCCGGACGCCGGCGGAAGGAGGATTCGACGTGAGGAACGCAGGTAAGTTCTTGATTGGCGGGATCATCGGGGCAGTTATAGGATTCTTGATTGCCCCCAAGCATGGCGAGAGGGTCCGCGAAGCGCTGCTGAGAAGGGTGAGCACCATCGAGTCGGTTCTGGATCGCGAAACGCGCATGGATGAGCCCTCTGCTCTTGTATCCGAGCCCCCAGTGTCCGTTGCGCCGCCCGCTCCGATGGAAGAAGCGTTTCCGCCGGTGCAGATGGCAGAGCCGGTAGACACTGCTGAGGCATCTGCAGAGATCTTGACAGAGATACCGAGTGAACCGGCGACGGAGCCCATTACCGAACTGGATGTTGAAGCTATCATTGAGGTGGATCTCGAACCCGAATCTATTGGAGAGATGGAGGCGCCACGGGCGAAAGAGGTGGAGACGGCGGAAACCTCTGCACCCGACGTTGATCTAAGAGTGCGGATCGAAGAGACGAGACGGCGTATCCAGGCCGAACTGGAGAGCCCGTTCCAGTTGGGTGACGCTGCCGTCGTTACGGAAGAGATGTCCTCCCCCGTTCTCGAGGTGCAGCTGGTCTCTGAGACGCCGGTGGCAGACGACACTCCTGGGAGCGAGGTGGCATACGACCCCGGCTTACCCGAAATGGCCGACGATGCCGGTTGGGTGGAAGCGCCGGAAGAAACAAAAGCGGTTGAGGCCACGGATTTTGCCGGTCCGGCAGAGGATGTGCCCTCCGTAATTTCGCCGCTCGAGACCCTTTCGCAACCAAGTACAGAACTTGATCCGGCGCCCGAGTCCGGCGAGCCGCAAAGCTTTGATTACGAAGAGATGCGCAGGCGAATCGAACAGACCCGCAGTCGGCTGAAATCTAAGGCATTCGACGCAATGATGACCGGTGAGACGGCTCTGCTGGCCCGCGATCAGAGAGAGGCACCGGCGATGAGTGACACGGGAGACAGTGCACCTCTATTGGATGCAGATGTAGATGAGACCATAGAGAGCTCTCTGTCAGAAACGGATATCTAGCCCGATAAGATATTATCTCTCAAGGACGGCCTCCTAGAGGCGAGAAGAAGCGTTAGCGCGAGAACCGGGGTCAAAGACGACCTTGGTTTGGGTCTTCTTCCTGGGGAGGGAGGAAGTCATCCTCTTGGTGATGTGCCCGTGGGACATGTAGAGGCCTACGAAAGAGGTTTCTCAAGTCTGTCCATTGCGCATTGCGCGAGCCCTCGACTATCTCTAGGAAGCCCTTAATCTTGGCATCCAGGTTGTCAATGTGATGAATGATCAATGCCTCGAGGGTTTTGGGGCGTTTGGGTGATCCCCACTCCAGCTCCCCATGATGGCTTGCGATGGCGTGAAGGATCATCTGTGCCTTCTCTTCCGGGAAATTCTCTATCCGGTTGATTTTGTCGTGAACGAAAGTGACACCTAGAAGTACGTGCCCTAAGAGCTTTCCTTCATCGCTGTAGTCGATCATTCTGTCATAAGTGAGCTCCGATACCTTCCCCACATCGTGGAGTAGGGCGGCAGTGGTGAGGAGGTCCCGATTGACCCGTGGGTATTGCTGCGCGAGACTTTCGCAGAGTGCAGCAACACTGACCGTGTGCTCCAGCAGGCCGCCCAGATAGGCATGATGGAATTGCTTAGCGGCCGGCGCAAGCGCGAAACGCCTGATGAATGCCTCATCGTCGAAGATGTTGTGCAAAAGGGCAGAATAGTGGCGATCATATACCGAATCTATGTGAAAACGAAGAAAGTCCAGCAACTCGTCCACATCACGATAGGTGGACGGCAGGAAGTCACGGGGATCAGCCGCCCCAACCGGCGCGGCCACGATGGTGGTGGCTTCCAGTTGCGGACGTCCCTCATACTCGGTAACCCGTCCGCAGATACGAACCAGATCCCCCACTTCAAAGCCAAGGACAGCAGTTTCCGCATTGTCCCACACCATGCAGTCGATATTTCCTGAGCGATCTGCCACCTTCAAGCGCAGGAACGGCTTACCTGCCTTTGTGGTCCGCAGGTCTTTGCTGGTGACGAGATAGATCTCCTGCACTTCCCGGCCAGCAACCAGGCCTGACACAGATAATCGAGTGGGCTCCGTTTCTGTGGGATCACCCAGGTCAAAATTAAACTGGTTCACCTCATGACACCTCCTGATGCAGGATTCTATCAGCGCTGGGGGACGTTACAATGGAGGCAGAGGTTGCTTGGGCCTACCGCTGCCGCGGCTCAGCATCAGCGCGGGAACTACCGCGACCAGGGCGATTACGGCGCAGATCAAGAAGAAGTTGGAGTACAGGGTTTGGAGGGCGGTATTGATGGTTTGTTCGTAGGCCTGGACGGCTGCGTTGTACTGAGCATCCGTCATATCTGGTGAGCGCAGAGGCAGGGGCGTGTCGGCCATCAACCGGTTGAAACGGCGAATGCCCCACGAACTCAAGGCGGCAAGGCCGACAGTCATTCCAACCATTCGTGTCACAGTGATCAGAGCCGATCCCGTTGCGGTCCATGCTTTGCCCACTACGGCAATGACTGTGGCGCCTAGAGGGGCGATAACTAGCCCAAAGCCCAGTCCAGCAAGGGCGAGGTCGCGTGTCATCAGTAGCTCTCCGGGGTGTTGGGGCCAGAGCGTGATGAGAAAGTAGCCGGCGGCAATGGCTAGAAACCCGGCCGTAGCGCTGACGACGTAGCCGAGGCGGTCGGCGAGCCAACCTCCCAGCACGGCACCCACCGGGATCATCACCGTGAGCCGCATAAGCAGCAATCCGCCTTCCACCTCGCTTTTGCCGAGTAGTGAGTAGGCGTAGAGGGGTATCTCTACCATGCCTACGATGAGCGCGGTCCCCACCGCCAGGCTGGCGATGTTGGCCGCTGTGAAGCGAATATCTCGGAAGAAGGAGAGGCGGATCAGGGGCTCTTTCTGACGCAGCTCCCAAAGGACGAACACCACAAAGGCCACTATGCTTCCAATCAGCCACCAAGGTTTCACGGCCAGAGAGTCCACTTCGGCATTGCCGCCCAGGCCTATGGTGAGTGAGGCGAGGGCGATGGCCATAAAAGCGGCCCCAGCATAATCAACCCTACCTGGAGCGCCGCCGCCGACGGCTCCGTGACGGATGAGGGTGTGAAGCAGTAGCCATGTGCTCACCCCTATGAGCAATCCTAAGGGTACATTGATCAGGAATATGAGCTTCCATCCCCCCAGGCTCGCCAGACCGGCGCCGTATACTGGGCCGAGTACACCGCCGGCTTCGGCGGCTGCACCTATGATTCCTAGAGCGAGTGCGCGCCGCGCCGCCGGGAAGATCTCTGTTGCTATCGACATACCGATGGGCACGAGTGCGCCGCCGCCGGCGGCCTGAATCACTCGTGCCCCCACTAACATGTTGAGGTTGGGAGACACGACGCAAAACGCGCTGCCCGAGACGAAGATGCCCAGAGCCACTGCGTACATCAGTCGCCGCCCCCGTACGTCGGCAATTCTGCCGAACAGCGGCATGGCGACCGTGTATCCAAGCAGGTAACCGGTAATAATCCAGGATGCGCTGTCCAGTCGTGTAAGGGGAATGCGCAGCCCCTGGAGGATAGAGGGCAATACGGTGACGACCATAGTCTGGTCAAGTGCGGCCAGAAATACTCCCGCACACACCGCGGCGAACGCCCAGCCGGCTCGACGCGGTGAGGGCTTCCGGGTCACAGCGGCTATTGCGGTACCTCAATGACGAGGGGCTCATCAAAGCGCGATAGCTCAATGGTGCGGAGTACACGGGGGTCTTCGTCGACCTCTGCGGCTCCTGTCAGTTGGATGCGGTGCAGTAGCCTGTCATCCACGCCGATCCAGATCACACAGTGGAGATCGGTAGTGGCGTTGGCGGATGCCACGATGTCGGCGATATCTGTGGCTGCAACGGATCCCTCCACTTCATAGCACATCACGCCGCCGATTTTCTTTGTGGATATGTACTTGGCGTGGCGTACCTGCTCCAGTATCTGTACGGCTCCCGACGAGAGGTTGATTCTGCCAATGGGGCTGAGATCGGCAGGAACGGATTGCCACTTCTGCGAGGTGGGATTCTGTACATAGTGAATATCTTCAGTGGCCACGAATTGGAATTGCAGCGGTACACCTGATTGGTTGAGGTCCACCGTTGCCTTCATAGAACCCTCCAAACTGACATCACCTACAATGCTCACGATTTCTGTTCCCTGAGGGGGTTTAGAGCCCTGAGGTTTGGTGACCGCGTAACTGAAATGGAAGGAGGAGGCGATCTTCATTGGTTCGATGGCGGAGCGTAACACCTCAGCTGCATCCACCGGCGTTGCGGGGTCTCGGCCGGAGCAACCGGCCGGCGCAAGCAGCGCGATGACCATGACAAGTATTAGGAGGATCGGCAGGCCGGATGTCGTCTTCTTGTGCGGCCCAGCATTTGATGGGCGCGGGCCGCGGTCGAATGTGGTGAGATGTATGTGGCTGTACTCTTTCATATCCATGGTTGATTAGTATTATGTAGCGATAAGGCTCAGGCTACAACCTCTATACACGTTTGTTCGGTGATGAGCTTTGGTACTATTTATCAGAAAGAGCGGGGGTGACGAGGTGGTGGTATGGCCCGAGAAGGAAAACAAGCGCAACCCAACTACTGCTCCGGAGACGATTACGTTCTGGAGTTTCGTAGCTTTCGGTATGGGTTCAATAGTGTAGATTTTGCTCAGCGTGTAGAGCAGGCGGCGGAACAACTGGAATTGGTGGCCCCCGGTTCTCTAGATGCCGATGGTGTTGGAGATCTCATCCAGCTGATTGTAACCGGTTCCATCGAACAGCGCCTGAGTCCTCTGGGAGATTACCTTGCTGCATTGGGCGATTACGCTTTGAATCATCGCGGAGAGTCGCTTGTCTTCTGGCTTAGAGAGCTTGTTTTTCGCAGCGCTTGGTTGGACATGCAGATACTCGAGAATCAGATCGAGTTCGTGTTCGATGATGAGCGGCTGCAGTTTGTTTATTTCCCCACAGGGCATCCTTCGCGCGAGATTGGACTCCCGCCCCATCCCTCGTGGAAGGACCTCCAGTACTCGGAAACCGAGTGAATTCGGCAGTCTCGCATCGCCTTCAACTCAAGCGTGCCTTCTGCCGATACTATCTTCAAGTGTGTACGGCGACTATCTCCGATCCCACCGATGCATATTCGGCCTGTCGTGAGTATCTATCATGGCGGGAGGAGGCACTCGGACGTCCCTTGACGGAGGTGGAGCATGAGCGAGAAATGCTGCAGTTGGTGGGAGAGTTGGAACAGGATCTGATGCGACGCGGGGTGGAATACAAAGTCATGCTTGCAGAGGAGTCGCTGTACGATAGATTGCAGGAGTGTATGGTGGTGGCCCGGAAGCGGGAAGCTGTATGATTTGGTCGGACAGTCTGCGCCCGCGGCGTAGTGATCTGGAGGATTCGGAAGATATTGAGGGTCTTGCAAATGCGGGCTGGGAGTTGATGCACGTCATCGTGCCGTTTGCGCAGATGAGATTCCTCGAGGTGGGCGGTTATCCGGACAATACCCGCAGGCTCGTGGCATACTTCAAGCGTCCACGTAAATAGTTACAGCCATCATTCGTTCCGGAGTTTGTCCTTTTGATCGAATTTTTTACCGATCGTCTAATCCCATTGCTTCAGGAGTACGGTCTCCTCGCGATTTTCATCACCATGGCGCTAGAAAGCGCCTGCATACTGATACCGTCGGAGATCGTTGTGCCGTACGGTGGAGTCCTGGCTGCGCTTGGACATGTGCGGTTGTGGCAGGTAGTGGTTGTGGCGGTGACGGCGAACTTGGTGGGGTCGCTTGTGGCCTATGCGGTGGGGAGATATGGTGGTCGAGCGTTTATTGAACGCTATGGTCGCTATATCTTGATCTCTCATCATCACCTCGACAAAGCCGACGAGTGGTTTTCTAGAAGAGGTGAGCTAACCGTTTTCCTGACCCGGATGATGCCGGGAATACGGACCTTCATCTCCGTACCGGCGGGCATAGGTCGCATGGGCATATGGAAGTTTGCACTGTACTCAGTACTGGGGGCGGTGCCGTGGAACTTGGCCCTTGCTCTTCTCGGCTGGTACTTTGGGTCCAACTGGGGCCGACTCCAGGGCTACTTTCATCAATACAACCTATGGTTCTTCGGAGTCCTAGTGGCAGTGGTGATGGTGTTGGTGGCTTTGCGGGTAGCAAGACGGCGCAGGCAGCAGGTTCCTTCAGAAGCGTCTGAGGAACCATGAGATGTGGGAAGCGTGTGCGGGATATATAGCGTGAGGGCAACGCGCGCTGGGCGGAGCTGCGGGAGGCGGCGAGGCGAAAAGCCTCGCCGCCTACACCGTTGTTTCTAATGGCACCCGGTTCTTCAGAGCACCATGCCGAGGAACTTCTTTGTGCGCTCCTCTTGCGGATCGGCGATCATCTTGCGCGGGTCTCCCTCCTCCACGATGACCCCCTCATCCATGAACATGAGTCGCGTTCCGACCTCGCGGGCAAAGCCCATTTCATGGGTGACCACCAGCATGGTCATGCCTCCTAGGGCGAGGTCTTTCATGACGTTGAGCACCTCGGCTACCAGTTCGGGGTCTAGTGCCGAGGTAACCTCGTCAAAAAGCATCATATCAGGCTGCATGGCCAGCGCGCGCGCAATGGCTACACGCTGCTGCTGACCACCGGACAGCTGGTCCGGGTAATCCTTGGCTTTGTCGGCCAACCCTACGCGTACGAGCAGCTCCTCTCCGATCTGTTTGGCCTCCGCCTTCTTCTTACCCTGCACCTTGATAGGCGCCAGCGTGACGTTGTCCAGCACAGTACGGTGCGGGAACAGGTTGAAACTTTGGAAGACCATGCCGATACGTTGACGGATTTTGTTCTGGTCGGTCTTGGGGTCGGTTATGTCGTCGCCTTCGATGATGATGCGGCCTTTTTGGATAGGCTCCAGGCCGTTGACGCAGCGTAGCATCGTAGATTTACCGGAACCGGATGGACCGATGATGACGATGACTTCGCCTTTGGTGACCTCAAGATCAATACCGTTAAGAACCTTCAGTTGGCCGAAATGTTTGTGTACCTGCTCCAATTGGATCATTACTCTTCTCACGTCGGCCTCCTACATCCCTGCCGGTGTTCCTGGACTGCCCTTCTTCTTCTCAAGTCGGGCGGCCACGCGAATGAGAGGAATGGTGAACACTAAGTAGATGATGGCGGCAGCCGTCAGAGGAGTGGGGTTGGCTCGTACTCCCATGATTTCGCGGGCGCGGAAGAGGATTTCGGGTGTTGTGATCACCGACGCAAGTGCCGTGTCCTTGATCATAGCGATCAGCTCATTAGTGAGTGGTGGTATCACTATCTTGATTGCTTGAGGCAAGATAACGAACCTCATGGCCTGTCCGTATGTCATGCCGAGGGATCGGGCCGCCTCCATTTGACCTCGGTGGATGGATTCGATCCCTGCTCTGAATATCTCTGCGGAATACGCCGCGTAGCATAGGCTGAGAGCGACCACAGCGGCTGGTATAGGGGGCAGGATGAGAAAGCGTAACCCCGTCTGCAAGCCGACTAGCGCAAGGCCGTAGTATATGAAAGTGAGGAGAAGCAGAAGTGGCAGACCGCGGAAAAAGTCGACGTAGATAGCCGCGAGCCACCGTATAATACGCACCCGCGAGATGCGCATGAGGGAGATGAGCAGCCCCAATATGAAGGCGAAGAATAGGCCGAACACCAGAAGCTCGACCACTACAACTACAGCCTTCAGAAGTTCGGGGAGGGTATCCCTCAGAATATCCCAGTTGAAATAGTATCTGCCAAACTGACCCATGGCGTCTCCCGACTACACTGCGAACGAAAAGGGCCAAGGCAGTTTGCCTTGGCCCTTCTTATTCACATCAATGAGCGACGTATTGTAGACTGCTTATTTGCCGAACCACTTTGTCCTGATGAGATCGTAAACACCTTCTTCCTTCAGCTCCTTGAGGGCTTGGTTCACGGCCGCTAGGAGTTCTTCGTTCTCTTTCTTAATTCCAAAACCGTAGTCATCGTCAACGGGAATGGTGCCGGTGTTGGCGAGTTCCGGGATATTGAGGATCTGGTATGCATTCGACGGCTCATCGTTCACCACGGCATCAGTACGACCTACCTGGAGATCCTGAAGTGCAGCGATGATGGTTTCATATTTCTTAATGTCCTTGATGCCTTCAATCTTCTCTATTGCGAACTGACCGGTGGTATCAACTTGGACGCCCACGACTTTGCCAACCAGTTCGTCGGCATTCTTAATGGGTTTGTCGACAGGTGTGGTGATAGCGAGGTCATTCTTGTAGTAAGGATCAGTGAAGTTGATCTGCTCTTTCCGCTCAGCGGTGATGCTCATTGCAGATATGATGACGTCGAAACGGTCGCTCACCAACGCGGGGATAATGCCGTCCCATGCCGTGGGGACTACGACCAGCTCCAGGCCCATCTTTTTGCATATGGCTGCCATCATGTCGATATCAAACCCAATGTAGCCGCCCTTGCCATCGGAGAATTCAAAAGGTGGATAGGTAGTGTCGGAGCCGGCCTGCACTTTGCCTGCCGTGATCGTCTTGGGGGATTCAATGTCTGGTGACTTCGTCAGCGCTGCGATAGCCTGATCTGCCGCCTCGGCGTTGGGCCCTGTGGGCCCGACTTCCTCACCACTTTCCGTAGTAGAGGTAGGGCCGGCTGTAGTGGTGGTGCTTTCTCCACATCCAGTCACCAACGGGATGACCATCAACCCTAGGATAGCCACAACAAAAATCGGTAGCCAGCGTTTGCTCACTTCTCCCTCCCCGATATGGGTTACGAATAGCTGCGGTCTTCGTGCGGCACGTCCCCAGAGGGGCTGCCGACAGCCTCTAAGCTTTCTATTCATAGCACACGGGAGGGCTCCTGGGAATAGCTCTCCTGTATAATCGACGTCGAAATGGAGGCTGTTCCCTCTCCCCTCGCTGCACAATGTGGCCGGCTACCGGATGAGCGTTGTCGCCTCCACAGGGCTAGAGCCGTGAGCTGCTCTGGTTGACATGGTGGAAAGGGGTATGGACCATTGGCGCAATACTGCCGCGAGGGACAACTGTGAGTCGCCCCGCGCGATTCTGGGTGAGAGAGGCCGGTGGGGTACGTTGTACGTTGTGCCCACACGGGTGTCTCATCCAGGAGGGCCGAGAAGGCTTGTGCAAAGTGAGGGGGGTGCGGGAGGGTGAGGTGGTGTCGTTTGTGTACGGCCGGCCGGCTTCCGTTGGCTCCGACGAGATTGAGAAGAAGCCCTTCTTTCACTTCCACCCCGGCACGCGGGCTCTATCTTTGGGCACGCTGGGGTGCAACGTACTTTGCTCCGGCTGTCAAAACTGGCAGATCTCGCATGCAGGAGCGTCTGGTGGAGAGGCGGAGCGGCTGGCTTTCTTGAGCCCGAGTCGTGCTCTCGATATGGCACGGCGCTTTCGTTTGAGTGGTGTGGTCTGGACGTATAACGAGCCGGCAGTCTGGTTGGAGTATGTATACGATGTAGCGCAAGTTTTCCGTCGAGCCGGTCTGTACACGGCGTTGGTCACGTCTGGATTCATGACGGTGGACGCACTCGATTTCGTCGGTCCCTTGCTTGATGCGGTCAAGGTGGATCTGAAGGCGGCATCACCCGAAGGATGGGCATGGCTCACCAAGATCAAAGACCCTCAGCCTGTTCTGGATCTGGCTGTGCGGGCGAGGGAGGTGCACGGTTGCCATGTGGAGGTGGTTTCGAATCTTGTGCCCGGCCTGAATGCCGACGATACCTCTGTCGGTATCGTGGCCTCATGGGTCCGTGATTTCTTGGGAGTAAATACACCGTGGCATGTGACACGGTTCATTCCCGACTTCGAGCTTTCCTATCTTGCCCAGACACCTTTAGCGGTTCTTGAGCGGGCAGCGGCTCTGGGTCGTAAGGAAGGACTGCGCTTTGTTTACGTGGGAAACGTGCCCGGTCATGTGTCACGGCACACAACGTGCCCTGCCTGTGGGCGTACAGTGATTCACCGCGATGATCGTGGTGCTACTGAGGTTCGGGTCAAAGCCGGCTGCTGTGTTTTCTGTGGTGAAGATCTCGGTGTTGTGGGGATTTGAGGAGCGTACGTGGCGAGCCCGCGGCAACGCCCGCGGGCTCGCCACGCGTTTGAAACACATGCGGCTGAGGGTAGTCTTTGGGCATGTCAACTGAGTGCACGCCTTCCATAGAGCACGGGTCGGAATCCTCCGACAGAATCAGCCTGTCCTTCCCGGCGCGTGCCGAATTTGTAGCTATTTGTCGACTGGCTCTCACAGGTTTGGGGTCAGGTGCAGGCCTGGACCAAGAGAAGGTTGCGGATCTCAAGCTGGCCGTGACCGAAGCCTGTGTTTGTATGATTGGTTCTGTTTCGGGCGGCTTGGAAAGCCTTCGAGTAGACTTCCAAGTGGCGCCAAAACGATGGGTCATCGAGGTGCGTGGTTTTTCTCAGCAGCATGACGAAGAATCGCGCCTGCCGATTCCTGGGACCGATGACCTGGGTTTGGTTGTCATGCAGGCACTGGTTGATGAGGTCATACTGGAGGGATTTGATAGCTCCGGCGCAGTGCTCCGTTTGGTCAAGAATCTGTAGTTGGTTCAACGCCCTCGGGCGGCCTGTGTACGACATGCTGCTCTCTGCGATGTTGCTTCTCCTGCTTGCTTTCGTTGCCCCCGATCCGGGTGCGGCCAATGAGGACTTTGGTATCGAGAAGGGCGGTTTGCCCGAAGTAGATCTTGAGGTGAATACGCTACTTGTTCCGACCGGCGTGGCCGTGACTATGCGCCTAGAAGGTAGGCTTGAGACTCCACTTGCGGAAACAGAACTGGTGGTAAGCGTAAGAGGACCGGGGGATCCATTCGGCTCTGTGGATGATTTGCCGGAGGTGCATGTGGACCGGCGGTTCATTGGCGATCTGGAGGGAGCGGTTGTGGTGGATGTAGAGATCGCTCCGTCGTGGCTG
>JAAYZX010000053.1 GCA_012514635.1 Actinomycetota bacterium | reverse complement strand
CCTCATCCGTACGCGGGGCGTTTCGAAATTGCGGTGGGTGCGCGGCCTCGCGCCGGCCCTTGAGCCAAGGGTATCATCACGCATGTAGGTTGCAACGAACATTACCACATGAGCCCCAGCTTTGCAAACGGAAAGTTGCGGTCGTGGACCGGTGGTCATAGGATCGCAGGCTTTCCCGCGGCGCCCGGAACCATGTTCCTCCCAGCCGTCAGGAGGAATGCAGCACATGCATTATAGGGCTAGAAGATTAACGGAAGTATCAAAAGATGGAGAGGTGCTTAACAAGTTTTTCATAATCGAGCCCGGTTGGCAGTTCTCCGGGGGCGGGCTCCCTCTTCCGCCTGGCAGAGGAAGGAGCTCGCCCTCTAAAGCGGGTCGCTGAGGAACGCTATTTTACTTCCGTCTTGCTCGGGGGATCCTGGGGATCGAGACCCCGGCCGGCTCTCGCCTTGATTGGACCGTACAGGTCATTGGGACCATGGATGTTGATGGCCTCCAGCCAGTAGTAGAAGGTCCTGTTTCCCGTGAAGGTGGTGTCCGGGTATTCATAGGTCGCGCCGGAGGAACTGCCGGGGTTGACATTGCTCCGGATCAGCTCCGCGTTGATCCTGGTCCGCTCGCCGTCGACCTTCTTGGCGCGATACAGGTTGAAGCCCAGGTTGTTGATCTCGCTGGTCGTCTCCCAGGCCAGCACGATGGCGTTCCGCTCGGCCGTGGCCTTGAAGGAGCGCAGCTCGACCGCCGTCGGCACCGTGAAGTAGTAGTCCTCCACTTCCCCGTTAACCACCAGGCCGTTCGAATTGATGGGCCCCACATAGTTGCCCGCGTACAGCCGGAAACGAGCGTAAACCCCATTGGACTGCGCCCCAACCGGGATATCGAATTTCACGGTCTGCGGTCCGAAGACGACGGGCTCGAGGTAGCTCTCACCGGAATCGGCGAAGTCGCCATCGCCGTTCCAGTCGATCCAGAAGCCGAGCCGGCAGCCGGTGCAGGTCCCATCCGAGCTGTTCACATTGACGGAGATCTCGCCGCCATTTGTGCCAAAAGTCCACTCGCCAACCGGTTCGATGCCGTTCTCGTCGTCTGCGTTGGCGTTGTAGTCACCCGTCGCAGACGAGTTGGGCTGTCCGTCGGTCTCCGCGCTGGGCGAGTGGTCTACGGTCGGTCCCAGCCAAACGGCAGGAATACCGCCCTGAGTATTCGGGGTGTTATTGTTGTCGGAGTCCTGGATGGCATGCCGGGCTCCATTGCTATCGGTAATGGTTTTGTAGATATCAGGCAGGTCGCCCCAGTCGTATCCGCGATAGATCAGGAGGCCAGGTGACACTGATTCGCAGCGGCACTTCGAGTCAGTGCCGGGACGCGCGTTCTTTACGGTGGTGCAATAGTCAGTTTGATTGTTGTCCCAACTGGTGCAGACGCTGAACGGGTCCACCACGCCGTCGCCGTTTCCGTCAGCGCATTTTACGGTCACCGGCACTCGGGTGAGGTAGTAATTGGTGACATTCTGCTCGATGTCGCCGCACTGATCCGCTTTATTGCCGTCCTCCAGCTCTTTGAAGGCGCCGTTGCCGCTGATGAGGTCCCAGGGACCCGCGACGCTGGATGGCTGGAGGAAGTCGTGATAGCACGCGTCTCCGAACTTTGCTCCACCTGTCTTGGTGGCATCGTCGGGTTGAGTGCCGTCTGTGGCAATGAACAAACCAATATCATACCGCTCATTGGAGCCGCCGACAAACTGGAATTTGAACTGCACCGTTGCCGTGTCTGTGGAAGTGAGGCAAGCCTCCTGGATCGTGGGCGTTACTCCTGCGATAGTGACATCATTTGCCGTGCAGACCGGACTTGATTGGTAATCTGCTACGCAGAAGTTGCCCAACTCCTAGGTGGTACCCTCCTGTGCCGAGGCCCCTTGTGCTCCCGCCGCCAACGCGGCCAGGACGATCAGCGCGACCGCCAGTGTCGCCAACAAGGGCCGTCTTTGTGTGATTGTGGTTGCAGGT
>JAAYZX010000052.1 GCA_012514635.1 Actinomycetota bacterium | reverse complement strand
TGGGTCAAATCCCTGCTCAAATGCCGCCCCGCAGCGGGACAGCCGAATGTGCGCCATCCCCGGCCCGAGTGTTTCTGGCCCGTGGACGCATTGGAGCTTGCGGAGCGATTACTCGTGTTCGATCAGCAGGATACGGGTAATGGGGCATGACATGAGTGAGCCGACGCCACGTTTCTGGCAGATATTCTTCGAAGTTTTCGAGTCGCTCCCCAGGCAGGGGCCAGGCAACCGCGCCTGCGCCGCAAGGGCCCTTGCTTTCTGTCGCGATCTGCCGCCCGCGCCGGCGGTGCTCGATCTGGGCTGCGGCGTCGGCGGGCAGACACTCCAGCTCGCCGAGCTTACATCCGGGTCCATCGTGGCCCTGGACAGTCATGCTGCGAGCATCGAGCGACTGCGCGCGACGGTCGCTGTGCGAGGGTTCGCCGAGCGGATTCAGCCTACGGTGGGTGATATGGCCAACCCCGGGCTGCCGCCCGCGAGCTTCGACCTCGTCTGGTCCGAGGGAGCGCTCTACAATATCGGCATTGAGAAAGCCCTGCGGATCTGCCACGGGCTTCTCCGCCCCGGCGGCTACCTCGCCTTCACCGATGCGGTCTGGCGCAAGGAGAACCCGCCGCCCGAGGTCAAAGCGGGCTTCGAGGACGACTATCCGACCATGGGCCGGGTTCCGGATGCCCTGGCGGCAATCGAAAATAGCGGCTTTTCGCTCATCGGCCACTTCACCCTGCCGGACGAGGCTTGGTGGGATGATTTCTACACACCGATGGAGATTCGCATCGAGGATCTGCGTGGTAAATATAGAGCCGACGACGAAGCGCTGGCCGTGTTGGATCAACTCGCGCAGGAGCCCGAGATGCACCGGAGGCACTCAGGGTACTATGCCTATGAGTTCTTTGTGGCGCGTCTGATGGGGTGAATGAACCTCAGACAGATGGGGAAATATGATTCAGCGCCGCTTCCGGTCCGCCGGGAACGGCCCGCTCTTTGATAACTCGTGATATCATAAGGGCTTAGGGACCTGAAGCCTGATGGAGAATGGTTATGAAGAGGGTTGCACTCGGGGAGCCAGATAATACTCGCCTTGTGAGGCGATGACAGCGCAGAAGGGCCCCCGGCGGTTCCACAGCCGGGGGCCCTTCGCTTGAAATCCGTTTTCCCGATTCTGCGCACGCATAGTGTGACTATGTTTGTGCGGGACAGCACAGAGGCAGGCTATGTCGACGTAGGTGACAGGAAGTCGACGGAGTGGAGTGCAGGGGCGCATGCTAGCATGGCGGTATGACCCCAAGCGGCAAATCATATGAAAACGGAAGCAATTATTTGCCGACGGAGCCTGCTGGACAAACTGGTAATCCTGCAATAGTGATACTCGCCGGAGGAGTAGGTACGCGCTTCTGGCCGGTCAGCACTAAAGAACGTCCCAAGCAGTTCTTGGCGCTGCTGGGGGAAGAGAGCCTATTGCAGGCCGGCTATAGGCGGGCGTGTCTCTTGACGAAACCAGAACGTATTGTGGTGCTTACGAACGATTCCTTCGTTCCTTTGGTTCGTGAACAGCTACCGGATCTCCCTGCCGCCAATGTCATTGGGGAGCCGATGCGTCGTGATACAGCTGCGGCCATCTGTTTGGGCGCGCTCGTGTGCAGGTGGCGCTGGGGCGACGTGCCCATGGTGGTACTCACAGCGGACCATAGGATCGTGCCGGAGGCTGAGTTTGCACGTGTGTTGAGGTCCGCAATGGCCGCGGCCGGTGCAGAAGGGGTGTTATATACCATAGGCATCCGTCCATCGTACGCCGCCACGGCCTACGGATATCTTCATCAGGGTCGTTTGGTCAAGGAAGAAAATGGTCTACGGCATTACGCGCTCCGTGGATTTCGTGAGAAGCCCGACTTGGCCACGGCGGAAGAGTACGTGCGGTCGGGGGACTACTGGTGGAACAGCGGGATGTTCGTGTGGGGGGTCGAGACGGTTCTTGAAGAGTTCAGATGCCACCTGCCGAGACATCTCACGGCCTTGGAAGCCGCACGTGTACAGGAAACTCCTGAAGCCGTGGATGGCGATGGTTTGCGCCGGGCGTTCGCAGCGCTTCCTGCTATATCGGTGGACTACGGTCTAATGGAGCGTGCGGTAAACGTGCGTATGATCGGTGCTACGTTCGAGTGGAGCGATTTAGGTGGGTGGCTCGCCCTGCAGGAGTATTTGCCCGCGGATGAATCTGGGAATCATTACAGAGGTCGCGTAGAGAGCTTGGATGCGCGAGGTAATATCGTCTTTTGTGCCGACCCCCAGGAGTTGGTGGCTCTGGTGGGGGTGAACGATTTAATCGTGGTGCGGGCCGGGCGACGCACGCTGGTGGTTCCGCGCGGGCGGGCGGAAGAGATACGACGGCTGGTCGTCGAGCTCCAGGACGACATGTGAGGACGGATGGCGAAGGGGTGACGTGATGGCAGGAGACATGTGGGAACCGCTGCCAAGCTTCAAAGCATATGACGTAAGGGGGCGGGTACCGGACGACCTAGATGAGGACATAGCGTATTGGACGGCCAAAGCTCTGGTGCTGCTGGCAGAACCCCGCCGTGTAGTGATTGGAAGAGACATGAGGCTTTCCGGCCCCAATTTACAGGAGGCCTTTTGCAAGGGGCTCAGGGAACAGGGCGTTGACGTTGTCGATCTTGGTCTAGTGGGCACGGAGCAGGTGTACCACGCCACGTTTCATCTGGATGCCGGTGCAGGGGTCATGATCACCGCTAGTCACAACCCGGCGGATTACAACGGGATGAAGTTCGTGCGGGAGCAGGGGATCCCTATCAGTGGTGATACGGGTCTGGTTGATATGGGGGCATGGGTGGCTCAGGCTGTGGCTGGGAGTGGACCGCTGCGTGACATGACGGCGTCCACGCAATATGGTGACTATGCTTTTATGGATCTCTCCACAGCCTATATCGAGCATCTGCTTGGCTACGTTGAGCTCAATGAGCTGCGTCCACTGCGCATTGTGGCCAACGGCGGTGATGGTATGGCCGGTCCCGTACTGGAGTTATTGCGTGGACATTTGCCTCTCGAGTTTCTCCCGATGCATTGGCGGCCGGACGGTTCGTTTCCGCGCGGAGTGCCCAACCCCCTGCTTCCTGAAAACCGCGCAGCGACTTCTCAGGCAGTCTTGGCCGCCGGTGCCGATTTGGGGATTGCCTGGGACGGTGATTTCGATCGTTGCTTCTTCTTCGACGAAAAAGGTGCCTTCGTTGAGGGCTACTATCTGGTGGGTCTCCTAGCCCAGGAGGCACTGCGCGGCAGAAAGGGTGGACGGATCATCCACGACCCACGCTTGATTTGGAATACCGTGGAGATGGTTCGAGATGCCGGAGGTATTCCCATCATGAACAAGAGCGGGCATGCTTTCATCAAAGAGCGTATGCGTCGCGAAGATGCGCTGTACGGTGGTGAGATGTCTGCGCATCACTACTTCCGTGATTTCTCGTATTGCGACAGCGGCATGATTCCCTGGCTGCTGGTGACTCTTCTTATGAGTCGTAGTGGTCAGACATTGTCAGAAATGGTGCGGGAGAGGCAGGAACGATTTCCTATCAGCGGAGAGATCAACCTGGAACTGCCCGACGCCGCCGCCGCGCTCGCGGGCCTGAAGGCCTCGCTCGCGCCGGACGCGCTCAGCGTGAATGAGATGGACGGTGTCAGCCTCGAGTTCGAGCGCTGGCGGGTGAACGTGCGGTCCTCAAACACGGAGCCGGTGGTGCGCGTCAACCTAGAGACGCGGGGTGATCGGTCCCTCCTGGAGGAGAAAACGGAGGAGGTGCTGTACATCCTGCGTGGCGAGGAGTAACAGCTAACTATGCGGATCGTGATGGCACAGATCAATCCTACCGTGGGAGACCTGGACGGCAACGCGCAACGGGTCATCGAATGCATTGAAGAAGGTCAGCGCACCTCGGCGGACTTGGTGGTTTTCCCCGAGCTGGTCATGAGTGGGTACCCGCCGGAAGATCTGCTTCTGAAGGATCATTTCCCAACCGATTGTAGTCACGCCTTGGATGTGGTTGCCGGCGCGTGTCTGGACACAGTGGCCCTTGTGGGGTATCCGCAAAGGGGTGAAGACGGCCATGTGTACAACGCGGCGGCCGTGGTGGCACGTGGGCGGATTATGGACGTGTATCGGAAGATCCTGCTCCCCAACCATCCGGTGTTCGATGAGCAGTGGTATTTCGCGCCGGGGAATGAGGTGCTGATCCTACAGATGCCGCAGGCCAGGATTGCCGTGAGCATCGGCGAGGACATTTGGTATCGGAACGGATCGAGTGAAGAAGTTACGCTCGGCGCTGTGGCGGCACCGCAGGCGCAGGTGGTGGTGAACTTATCCATGTCTCCCTACCATCACCGCAAAGGCCATGAGCGCGAGGAAATGTTGCGACGGCGAGCGCGAGGCGCGGGTGCCTATTTAGTCTACGTCAATGGTGTAGGAGGACAGGACGAGTTGGTCTTCGACGGGCACAGCGTAGCAGTGGATCCGACGGGTGAGCTGCTCTGTCGAGCGCCGCAGTTCAAGGAAGCGCTGCTGTTGGTGAACGTTGATATCTCCCGGGTGACACCAAAGGAGCCAGATGCGGATGAGGCCGTACGGGTGACGGAGGTTTCGCCGGGAAGTCACGTGCCGAACTGTATGGGACAGGGTTTCTGCGGCGATTTGCAGGCCTGCATCGCGGACGTGACGGAGACACTGAGTGATGAAGGAGAAATATACGAAGCTCTCTGTCTGGGCACCGCCGATTACGTCAATAAGAATGGATTTGAACGCGTAGTGATCGGACTGAGCGGCGGTATCGATTGTGCCCTGGTTACCTGTATTGCGGTTGATGCTCTGGGGAAGGACCGTGTGGTAGGGGTGACAATGCCGTCTCGTTACTCGACGGCCGCCACTCGGTCCGACGCGGAACTGTTGGCCAACCACTTGGATATCGAATTCCGCGAAATCTCCATAGAGAGCGTGTTCGTTGCCTATCTGGATGCTCTGGCCGACACGTTCGTGGGCCGAGATGTAGATGTCACCGAGGAGAATATCCAAGCACGGATTCGAGGCAACTACTTGATGGCCCTCTCGAACAAGTTCGGGTGGCTGGTGCTGACCAACGGTAATAAGAGTGAGACGGCGGTGGGTTATACAACTCTGTATGGAGATATGGCCGGTGGCTTCGCCGTAATAAAAGATGTTCCTAAGACGATGGTATATCGTTTGTCGCGTTATCGTAATGAGCGGGGACCGGGACAAGGGCCCATACCGCAGTCCACCATTGACCGGCCGCCTTCGGCTGAACTGCGTGCCGGGCAGACCGACCAGGACGGTCTTCCACCCTACGATTTGTTGGACCGCATAGTGGAGGCCTATGTGGTGCGTGACGAGAGCGTGGAAGAGATAGCGGCTGCGGGGTTGGACCGTGCACTTGTGGAGCGCATTGTGCGCATGATCGATCTCAACGAGTACAAGCGTCGCCAGGCTGCGCCGGGGGTGCGGATCACCCCCAAGGCCTTTGGAAAAGATCGCCGCCTTCCTATCACTAATCGTTATCATCGTTGACAGACACGCCGATAAACGCGAGAGATGCGCGCCGGGTATTGAGGGTCGATGCGGTCGGCCGGAGGTTGTGCGGTAAACTCTATCGTCGTGAGCGACTATTACATTGAGGGACAATCATTTGATGGGTCAGTGGGCGTGGTCGAGACGCAGTATGCCGAATTTTCGGAACTGCCGCTCGACTCGGGGCTCATGCTGTCGCCGCTGACTATTGCTTACGAGATCCACGGAGCCCTAAACGATAATGGCAGTAATGCAATTCTCATTCTGCACGCATTGTCCGGCGACGCGCACGTCGCCGGCTATCACGAAGGTGATATCCGCCCAGGGTGGTGGGATGCGATGGTGGGGCCGGGGAAGGCGTTTGACACAAACCAATACTTCATTATTTGTTCTAATGTGATAGGCGGATGCAAGGGGTCGAGCGGTCCCTCGTCGTTGCATCCTTCCGGGGATCGCCCGTACGGCCTGCGGTTCCCGGTGGTCACATTGCCGGACATGGTGAGAGCACAGAAGCTCCTGTTGGATCGTTTGGGCATCGAACGGCTGCTGGCGGTGTGCGGCGGCTCCATGGGCGGTATGCAGGCGCTGCAGTGGGTGGTAGCGTATCCGGAGATGGTGGGGTCATGCATACCAATCGCATGCACGCACAGGCATTCGCCCATGCAGATTGCGTTCAACGAAGTGGGTCGTCAGGCCATCATGCGTGACCCCAGTTGGAAGGGGGGCGACTACTACGGTGGAGCATCCCCAGACGCCGGTCTCACTGTAGCGCGTATGATCGGTCACGTTACGTATCTATCTGACGAATCGATGCGTGAGAAGTTTGGACGAAGACTTCGCGATAAGGAAGTATTGGGCTATGACTTCGCCTCCATCGATTTTGAGGTCGAGAGTTACCTGAAGCACCAAGGTGAGGTCTTCATCCGTCGCTTCGACGCCAACAGCTACCTATACATAACCAAAGCTCTTGACTACTTTGACCTCAGAAACGGGCTGGGAACCCTAGTGGAAGCACTATCCGATGTGCCCGTGGACACGCGTTTCCTGGTCATCGCCTTCAGCAGTGACTGGCTCTATCCGGCCTACCAGTCCAAAGAGATCGTCAGGGCGCTTAAGGGCAACGGTCTTGACTGCACCTATTTGGATATACATTCATCTTTTGGGCACGACTCGTTCTTGGTGGAAACTACACAGCAGACCCATTTGATCAAGAATTTCCTGAGTGTTACAGCGCGGCGCTTGGGGGTGAAGAGTGCCGGATAGCACTGCGACCTGCAACTTGTCTTCCACCGGTGCAGGGATAGCTCGAGGCGCCAATGGTGAACGCCTAGACCACCTGTTTATAGTTGATGTGGTGGAGCAGGGCTCGCGTGTGTTGGACTTGGGTTGCGGCCGTGGCACTCTGCTCAAGCTGCTGGTGGACCGTAAGGGCGTGCGCGGCACCGGTGTGGAGATCGTGGAGGAAAAGGTCTACGATGCCGTGGGTAAAGGGCTATCGGTGTACCACGGCGATATAGATGAAGGACTTTCCGACTACCCCGCCGGTATGTTCGATTATGTGATTTTGAGTCAGACACTGCAGCAGGCGCGGGAGACGGTGTTGGTTATGCAGGAAGCGCTTCGTGTAGCGCATTACCTCATCGTCAGTCTGCCGAACTTTGCCCACTGGAATGCGCGGTTGCAGTTGATGTTCAAGGGGCGGGCTCCCGTCACCAAGAGCCTACCCTACCAGTGGTATGACACGCCCAACATACACAGCGTCAGCATCCAAGATTTCTATGTCTTTGCCCGCGAGCATCATATTGATATTGTGCGCGCCTTCTATGTGGGGGGGCGAGGGCGTGTCGGCTTCTGGCCGAACCTGCGTGCACAGCATGGAGTGTTTGTACTCAGGCACGCAGACGATGTGTGATGCGATGTGTGATGAATCTGCATGTACCGGTCGCGCGTACAGTGGGCATGGGCTAGAATAAGTGCGTGATTTTTCGATACGTGGGCCCATAGCTCAGTGGTTAGAGCTGCCGACTCATAATCGGCCGGTCGTAGGTTCGAATCCTACTGGGCCCACCACAAGGCCTCCGCCGGTGTTTGCGCACCTCTCCTTTGGCCGACTACGCCATGCAGAATAGTCTTATAGCATCCGCACCATCCGGCCGTAGGTGTGAACGGTTGGTGGTTTAGCCGTAGCGGCATACCGGTACAATTTTACGAGGGAGATAGCGCGCGTGCTGATAGAAGAACTCGAGCAGATTCTGGAGGAGATGGCCCCCAAGGCATTCGCGGAGCCGTGGGATAACGTGGGGCTGCTGGTGGGTCGTCGTTTGGCTGGAGTGCAGAGGATTCTCGTGGGGCTGGATCTCACCGAGGATGTGCTCGTGGAGGCGGTCACCGGCCGATATCAGGCAATCATTACACATCATCCTCTTATGTTTGCACCGCTCAAGCGGATAACGGATCGTGATCGCGTTGGGGTCATCGTGAACCAGTTGATTGCCGCCGACGTCGCCACTTTCGCCTGCCATACAAACCTGGATGGGGCACCCGGTGGTCTCTGTGAACTTGTGGCCTTGGAGCTCGGTCTGACGGATCTGGGGCCTTTGGTTCATGCCCGCCGCGGATGGAAGAAGTTGGTGGGCTTCGTTCCACCGGAGGCCGTGGAGTCCGTAGCCGATGCCTGCTTTAAGGCAGGCGCTGGGCAAATTGGCGCCTACCACCGGTGTGCGTTTGAGGTGGAAGGTGTCGGTGGTTTTGTGGCACAGGAGGGTGCTCGTCCGGCGGTGGGGCGCATAGGAAGGCGTGAAGCCGTTTCCGAGGTGCGTTGGGAAACGGTGGTCCCTGAAGAATGTCTGGCTGCGGTGGTCCAATCTTTCATAGCGACGCACCCATATGAGGAGCCTGCTTTTGATATCTATCCCGTCGAAGACGAGGTAGTGCAAGCGGGCCAGGGCCGGGTGGGTCGGTTGCGGATCAACACACCTCTAGCGTCTTTGGTGGAATCCGTAGCCGAGATGCTGCGGCTTTCCGAGATCACCTATACGGGCCCCCCAGAATGCGTGATCGATCGGGTGGCTGTTGTGACGGGTAGCGGGGGAAGCCTCATGGAAGAGGCCGCCCGCCATGCCGATTTGCTGATCACCGGTGATCTACGCTATCACGATGCAGAACGGGCAGAAGATCTGGGGTTGGCGCTTATTTGTGCGCCTCATTACGAGCTCGAATCATGGGCGCTCAGACAGTGGACAACCAATCTGGAGGAGCGACTTGCCTCCCGACATATTGCTGTGAAGTACTCGGACGCAGGCCGCAACCCATGGAAAACCGTGAGCAGGTCTGTCCGTCGCAGACCGTCAAACGAGAATCTGCAGCTTTTCGGAATCCAAGAAGCAGATGTGCAGGAGGGTAATGATGACGACACATTGGTACTGCGGATAGACGGAGGCTCGCGCGGGAACCCAGGACCCAGCGCCATCGGGGTAGTGGTAGAAGATAGTGAAGGAAACGTCCTTGAGGAAGTATCAGCGCGTATCGGTACTACCACTAACAACGTGGCGGAATACCAGGCGCTCATCACCGGTCTGGAGACCGCTCTGGACAGGAATGGGCGGCAGGTGCGCGTATTGTCGGACTCCGAGTTACTGGTAAAACAGATGCGGCAGGAGTATAGAGTGCGCGATCCCGAATTGAAGGAGCTCTATCTGGAAGCCGTCGCTCTGGTGCGACGTTTTGCACATGTGGATATCAAACACGTACCTCGTGCTCAGAACGCCGCAGCGGATACGCTTGTGAACAAGGCTCTGGACGGGCGCGCATAGCGGCGCTATAATCCTGCCTTCCGGGGGTTCCCGGCTGAAGCCGTGTAGCGGTTCTCGGGCGGATGTAGCTCAGTTGGCTAGAGCGTCTGCTTGCCATGCAGAAGGTCGAGAGTTCGAGTCTCTTCATCCGCTCTCCCGGAACCCCCGCCCAGTGCGGGGGTTCCGTCGTTCT
>JAAYZX010000051.1 GCA_012514635.1 Actinomycetota bacterium | reverse complement strand
GGGGCCCGAGCCTGTCGCCCCGGTCCCTTGCTCCAGTCTCAGCCTGACCGGACCAACTCAGCAGCTATTCCATCGGGGCCGTCGTCCGGGTGCTTGGTCGGTCGCTATTGCCCGACACGCTCCTAGGCGCGCATAGCTCTGTTTGACGTTTTTCCAGTGGGTCACCGTGCTCGACCGCGGTCGGTATCAGACGCTGCCCAACACGCACGGGGATGCGACAGCGTCGTGTCAATCGCACCCACATACCTCAACGGTAACACAGTGCCGTAGAATAAGTGCTTCGCCGAGTGCGGCGGGCTTTGGGAGTCGGCGTGGAAACGTGAGGGCATATGGAAGGCGTGGGATTTGCGGTAGCTGCGGCTGTGGGGTTTGCGTTCTTCAATGTCCTGACACAGTTGGGAGTGAAGGACTCGCGTATTCACCCCTTTACGGCCCTATTCCTGAATCTGACCGGGGGTACGGTTGTGTTGGTGGTTGCCGTACTGCTCACGGGGGGCATCTCGCGCGAGAGTTGGGCGTGGGAGGGGGTATGGTACTTTGCTGCCGCCGGTCTCATCACCGCTCTCGCCGGTCAGGCCGCGCTCATATCCTCCATTCCCCGCATTGGAGCCACGCGCGCCTCCTGTTTTCTGCTCGCGGATAATATCGTCGCGTTGATACTCGGCTACTTCGCGCTTGGCCAGACGGTGTCCACGGTCTCCGGCATAGGTATTCTGATCCTCATGACGGGGGCGGTGTTGTTCATCTTAGAAACAGCGGGTAGCAGTAATCGTGTCCAGCCACAGGTGCGTGATACGCGGCGTTTCTTGGTGGGGATTTCCATGGCGCTACTGGGCGCTATTTGCTTCGCGACAGGCGGGGTGCTCAGGGGCAAGGGTGTGGCCATAATGCCCGCGGCCATAGTTGGTTCGGCCATCAACATCGTGGCCGGACTGGTGGCGGTGACCATCGTCTGCGCTGTGCGGGGCCGGTTGCGAGACCCCTTCGCCGTGGGATGGAAACGTGGAGGCTTCCTGCTGCTCTCCGGCGTGGCGAACGCTGCCGGTACACTGGGCTTCATCATGGCTCTGCAGTACGGAGTCACGGTAGCTGTCACTACCGCTCTCAAGAACACGTCGCCACTCTTGACGTTTGCGTTGGCCATACCGCTGCTGCGAAGGCACGAGCGACTCAGTGTGCGTTTGGGGCTTCTGGTCTGCCTGGTGGTGGCCGGGGCGGTCTTGATCGCTTTGGGTAGGCTTTGATCGGTAGCATCCCATCCGCTTTCGTCCGAGCAACTCGCTGGCGAATTACTTTCTATCAAACTACTTGACTCGGAGTTAAATAATAACTAAGATTGATCTAAGCGTTGCTTAGGTTGCTTGGGGGTACTGGGCGGCGTGGTGTCCGGTTGGTTGGGTATCACTGAGGGGGTAAAAAAATGGACAGACATGAATGGACGGCTCTCAGCGTGGTGGCGGTGTTAGTGATGGTGCTGGCAGCGGTCGCCGGTTGTGGCGGGACGGCCACCACCACTGCATCTGGGGGAGGGGAGGCGACCACGACGGCTGGCGCGGAAACCACAATCACTTTTGCGGTTTCCGGTGAGCCAATCAAAATCGGTGTCCTCAATCCTTTGACGGGGCCTCAGGTTCACGAGGGTAGCAGTGTGAACCAAGGCTTTCAGACTTATTTGGAATCCATCGGGAATCAAGTTGCCGGGCGGCCCATCCAGCTCATATTTGAGGACGATGCCTCCAACCCTCAACAGGGTCTTGAGCGGGTTCGGAAGCTGGTGGAGCGTGACAAGGTCAACATAATCACGTGCCCGGTCAACTCCGGTGTTGTGCTTGGGGTAGTGGCATACGCAGCGGAGAAGGAAGTGCCCGCGGTCGTCCCCGTGTCGCACGTGAATGCGATCACGGACGAGGAGCGCAGCCCCTACGTGTTCCGCACCGTAGAATCATCGAGGCAGCGCAGCGTGGCTCCTGCCTACTACATTGCCAAGGAACTCGGCCTTTTGAAGGCAGCGGTGTTTTCTTGGGACTTCGTTGTCGGCCAGGAGATGATTGCCGACTTCGTTGAGGCTTACGAGTCCTTCGGTGGCGAGGTTGTCTACACGCAGGCCGCTCCTTTGGGCACGCAGGACTTCGGTCCGTTTCTGAGTACGATCGACAAAAAGAAGATCGACGTCATCTATTCTTTCTATGCCAGCCCCGACAACATTCGTTTCGTCCAGCAGTTGCAGCAGTTTGGGTTCACCCCCAACATTCCCTTGGTTGACAACGGCACGCTCACCGAAGAGGGAGTCCTGCCGGAGCAGGGCGACGCGGCTCTGGGGGCACTGAGCGTGACGGGCTACAGCAATGCTCTCGATAATCCCGAGAACAAGGCCTTCATGAGTCTGTGGGCTGAGAAGTTCAACGGCGCCAAGCCCAACTGGTACACGTTCCAGGGATGGAACATGGCTATGGTTATCGTGGCTGGCATCGAAGGCGTCAATGGCAATGTGGAGGATAAGGAAGCATTCCTCAAATCCATGCAGGCCGTCAAGATCAATACGCCGGTCGGCCCCTTCTCCTTCGATGAGCGGGGTCAGGCAATCATGGACCAATACTCGTATGAAGTCGTGAAGCTCGATGACGGGACTCTGGGCAAGAAGTGGCTTGGTGATAAGTGGGAAGCAGTCGGACAGGACTGGACTCCGCCGGCCAACTAGCGATCGACGCCACAGAAGCGACCGTGCGGAGAGGTACCCAAATGAAGTGGAGTCGGCAAGAGGCCGGTGATGTTACCGTGGCCATCTGCCTGAAGGCAACGGTGGCCGTTGGCCCTGGTACGCTCCGTACGGCAGTCTGTGGCGTATCTGACGATTCACTGAGAGAGGCAAAGGGAGCCGTCGGCCTTCGCGCCCATGGACAGGATGTCTACGATGGCCTCCAGGCGTTCTGCCTTGCCGCTCTCGCCCACACAATGAACGGGAGGCCGGGCTTGAGCTTCGTGGGCGCTGTCGGCGCGGAGACCAACTCGGCGCGAGTTCGCGCCTGCCTCCTATCCGCCGGTGCGACGAGTCCATCTACCGGATCGACGGGGGCACAGTTCTCGCATGGGAGCAACACGAGATACGCATCTGGGTCCGCCTTATGGACCGCGTGTCGTGGTGCCCTCTGTATCCGACGACATGTATCGGCCTCAACTGCGAATAGCGTCTTTCCGGCAGAGCTTCGTCGATTACTGTCGGTGGCGTGCGGTCAATCATCTAGCTTCCATCACCCAGTTGGAGCGATCTTATGAATGCTATAGCTACTCAAACTCTCAATGGGCTTGCCATTGGGGTGATGCTGTTCTTCATCGCGAGCGGTCTCTCAGTGGTGTTTGGACTGATGCGCGTGATGAACATGGCCCATGGCGCGATGTACCTCTTGGGTGGTTTTGTGGCAGTCACAGTGCAGACATCCACGAAGAATTTCTTGCTGGCGGCTGTTGCCGGCCTGGTTGCGGCTGCCGTGCTGGGTTGGGTTGTGCAGGCGCTGTTCTTGCGCACATTGATGCACAGCGAGTTTAGGCAGGTGATGCTGACTCTGGGCGTAGCCTTTGTGGTCAGCGACGCCATACTCTGGGTGTTCGGTGGCATGCCGCGCTCCATTCGCCCACCATCATTTCTCAGTACATCCATGACCATCGGTTCCTTTGTGTATCCCACCTACCGTGTGGGCCTCATTATCCTGGGATTGTTGGCAGCAGTGGCCATCTACCTCATGTGGACCAAATCCTCGTGGGGAGCCGTGTTGCGCGCGTGCGTTGACGACCAGACGGTTGCCGCGACGCAGGGAATCAACGTGGGGCGGGTCTTCTCCGTTGTATTCGTGATTGCTGCCATGCTTGCCGGGCTCGCTTCTGTGTTGGCAGGTCCGGTGTTGGGCGTGTACATCGGCTTGGACTTCGAGATGCTGCTTTTGGCCATCGTAGTGGTCATAATCGGAGGCATGGGAAGTCTGGAGGGCGCGTTCGTCGGGGCTCTACTCGTAGGTCTGATCGACTCCTTCAGCAAGGCTTACGTCCCCGATCTTTCCTACTTCACCGTGTTTGCACCCGTGATCCTGGTGCTGTTGCTTCGTCCACAGGGTCTGTTCGGGCGAGGGGGGAACTGATGAGCAAGAAGAACTCTTCCGGCATTTCCTCAGTTCCTACTTTCTGGTTTGTTGGCGGCTTAGTGGTTGTATCGGTTGTCCTCCTGCTGGTACTGGACAACTACTGGATCACCGTCATTTCCCTGGCCATGGCTCTGGGTCTGTTCGCGTTCGGTGTGGACGTGCTGCAATGGGCGGGCCTCAGCTCCCTTGGTCATGCCGCTTGGTACGGTCTTGCGGCCTACGGAACCGCTATCCTGACAGTGAAGCTGGGGTGGAACCCTTGGCTGGCCATGATGGCAGGCATTGCGATGAGTATGGCCGTAGCAGCGGCTTTTGCTCCTTTCGCCGTTCGCATGAAAGGCACCAGCTTCTTGGTCATCACCCTTGCCTTTGGACAGGTGATCTGGGGCCTCGCCATCAAGCTGGAGAAGGTGACAGGTGGTTCCGACGGTATCCCCGGTGTTCCCCGGCCCGGCAGCATCGGGCCGATCAACTTCGGGGACCCCAAAGTGATGTTCGCCTTGATGG
>JAAYZX010000050.1 GCA_012514635.1 Actinomycetota bacterium | reverse complement strand
GACGGCTGTTATCGGGCTAGCCGGATGGGAGGGTTGTCGTTGGAAGCGCCGTTGGTGTGGGTGACCCGGTGCTGGGCGGGGCGGTCGTGGTGGTGGGCGCCGTGGTTGTGGTGGTCTCTTTGGACTTGGTACCTTCCTCAATCAGTTTCGGCACCATAGGGTAGTTGCTGTAGAAGGTGTGCGTGCGTGTCTGGCTGTTCACCGTGACGGTGCGGGTCACTGTGCAACTGCGCCCATCCTGTCCGTAGTCCTTGACTCTGGTCTCTCCCAGGGGAAGCTCATCGGTCTTGATCCGCTTCTCCGTCTGTTTGACGATGTTTTGCCAGTCAGACGTGGAGTAGGTCACCTTGCGTCCGTCCGGCGTACCGTAGATGGCAAATGTGACACTGTTGCTGCTTGCATAGGCTTTGATTAACAGCCAGTAGTCTGTGTCGTTACGGAATTGAAGATCGGGGTGGCCCCAACTGACCGTGGCGTCTCGCCCCATGGGATAGTGGTCGATATAAAGCGTGTGATTCTCTCGTTGCACTATGGGAAGTCCTGTGAAGAAGGCGGCATTGAACAATGTAGTGGCCACCTGGCAAATGCCGCCGCCTAGGTCGTCTTCCAGTCGTCCGTCTTCCTTGATTACGGGTGCCGTCTTGAATCCACGTTCTTCAGTTCGTTGCCCCACAGTGTTGTTGAAACTGAAGGTACCCCCCGGTTCCACCAGTGTACTGTCGATCAGTGATGCTGCTCGTTGGATGTTGCTGACCCTATTTGCGGAGCCTGTGAACTTGGTGGTGTAGCTTCCGATGCTTTTCGCGATACCCATAGCCTGCGCCTGCTCGGTAGTTCTCTCCGGCGGTGTCTCTTTGATGGCCACCTGTGCTACGCGCTGCGATTTGGACGAAGCGGCTTCTGTGAGGGCTGCGGCAGTGCCAACGGTGTCGAGTTCCTTTCCAAAGAGGGCAGGGATGATGGTGGCCGTGGTGCCGTCGGTTTCCCAGGTGGCCTTTCGCGGTTTTTGCCTAACCGTCTCGCTTATCTCCTGGAGAAACTCCTGTACCTTGTCGGGGGACACATAGGGCACCAACTTCTCCGATGACCTGGTGCCGGTCACAGTAAAGTCTAACGAGAGTTTGATCGACTCGGTCGGCATAGTCCATGTAGCGTCTTCATGCGTGAGGGTGATGGGAGCGCTCACCATGAGTTTGGCGGCCTCTTTGGCTCCCGAGGTGTCTGCAGCCTTGACGTTGGGGCTTTTTGCGACCATGGGAATGGGCACGTCGGTGGAGTGTAAGCTGAGGAGCACTTCATGCAGCTGATACCTAAGGACCGGACGATCCACCACGAACCCATCCCTGCACGCGATGATGGTGATCTCGTCTCCCTCGAACTTGAGGGAGGCGTTCACGGGGGGCAGGTCTAGCTTCTCGGCCACCAATGAGATGATCTTGTCCATCCGCTCTTGATCGATGGTTCCCTGTAGGCGCACGTCACGGTCACCGAAGTAGAGGGAAACGCGCGCAGCCAGCTGCTGAAATAGGTTGCCCTTGCGGGTTATGGCCATGGCTTCCTCAACGGTGGCGGCAGGATCTATTTCGACGCCCAGGTCTGCTGCCAACACCGGCCAACGGTAGGTGTCCCTCACCAGCACCAGCGGCTCGGCCATAGATTCGTCCACCAAGTGCGAGAGCTCTGCGACGGCTTCCTCTCGCGGCATACGACCGAAGTCGATACCGGATATGGTAAGACCGCTGTGTATGCGGCCCAAGGACAGTAAGGCATCCAACAAAAGCAGCAGAACGACGACCCCCATCAGTGCGATGGGGACCAGTACCCGTCTCAAGTGGGCACGGGAGCTTGATATCCTCTTAGGACGGGTTTTTGCCATAGCGAGGGAGATGACTGAGCCATCAGTCGAAAATCCTTATACACGATAACAGACCCTGAAGAAGGTGCCCAGTTTTCTTCAACGGGGGATGCGCGGATTCGTTCGGCATCCAGTTTGATTCTGCCCCGAAATCCTCGTCTTGACCTGTTGAAAGGTCGTCTCGAAAGAAGTGTTCAGCTTGGACTTCTGGCATTGGGCGTAGCGCAGCGCATTCGGATGCTGGCCATGATGCTGGACCCAATCGCAGTGTCGGGCGAGGAGTTAGGAGGTGCTCTGGGGGTAAGTAGAGCGGCCGTCCACAAGCATGTTTCCGTTCTTCGCACAGCTGGGTTTGCTGTGGAATCACAGCGAGGGTATGGCTATCGTTTGCGCGAGATGCCAGAGTTGCCGGCACCTGAGCTGGTGGCGCTGCTGTTGCTTGCCGATCCGCGGATGCCGGGTCCGGATGAGCCCGGTTTCTTGGGACTACCCTACCATCACCATGCGAGGGTGGATTCCACTAACGATATCTGTCGCAGCTTGGCGGAGGCTCAGGCTCCCTCGGGGACGGTGGTGGCGGCAGAAGATCAGCTGCAGGGACGTGGACGGTTGGACCGAGTGTGGCACAGTCTGGCGGGGCGGGATTTGACATTCTCTGTGATCCTCAGGCCCAATGTAGCGCCGGTGGAAGTAGGACGGCTTGTGCTTGCCGTAGCGAATGGGGTGGCGCTCTGTCTGGCGGAAGACGTGGGCCTAGGGCGGGCCATAGGCCTCAAGTGGCCCAACGATGTGTTGATCAACGGCGATAAAGCCTGCGGCATTCTGTTGGAGGCCTCCATTGATATGGATCGCGTGCGCTGGGTAGTGGTGGGTATTGGTATCAATACAAACAGTCGTAGTGCCGATCTGCTCGGCGGAATCGAAACGCCGCCCGGCAAGGAGCCGCCCATCTCCTTACATGACGCGGTGGGGAGTCGTGTGTCACGGTCTGCGTTGCTGGTGAGCCTCTTGGCCCGTCTCTCCGTGTCACTGCGGCAATTGAGTAGTCGGCCTGAATCCGTGGTGGAGCAATATGAAGCGTTCGATACCTTGCGAGGTCGTGGGATATATCTTACCTCCGGCTACGGCGGGCGCAGGATGGGGCAAGGTATTGCCGACGGAGTGGAGAGTGACGGATCGCTCAGAGTGCGCGGGACACATGGGCAGATTGACGTCTTTGGAGCGGGTGAGGTTACAGTAGTGCCTGCTGAGAAGGCCTAGAAAAGGAAGACGCACCCCACTGAACTGTAAACCCATCGCACAAGATGGTTGACAGCACTGCCGTCATTGAATAGCATTTAGCGCGTAGGACCGCAACGTATCAAGAGGTGGACGGGGACAGTGCAGGCATCTTCTGAGCAGCCGCTCACTCCATCCCGGGAACGCTTGGTCGCCTTGGCATCCTGCGCAGTCATGGTGGCAGTGCTCGCCGCCCTCTCGCTGGTGGCGATTCCGCTACCTATCTCTCCTGTGCCCATGACTCTGCAAACACTTGGCGTGTTCTTGGCGGGCGGGTTGCTGGGACCCGGTCTAGGGGTGTTGACGGTGGCCGTGTACATCTTAGTCGGCGTGGCCGGAGTACCGGTGTTTGCAGGTGGTGAAGCGGGTCTGGGCGTGATTCTCGGTCCAAAGGGGGGTTACGTTGTGGGCTTCCTCCTGTCGGTGTTTCTGGTTGGGATGGCCGCCCGCGCGGTGGGACCAAAATGGCGAGGCGGGCGGTGTGTGATGGCGATGCTGGTGGGGTTGGTGGCGGCAACTGCTGTTGTTTACGTGTGTGGAGCCGGGTGGTTGATGCTGGTGGCGGGCATGGAAGTACGTCAGGCGATAGTGGTCGGTGTTCTGCCGTTTGCGCCGGGAGACGTGATCAAGATTGCAGCGGCGGCTGCGCTGATTCCGAGCGTACAGAGGGCGCGCGCGCTCCGGCGTTCTTAACGTATACGCTTCCGTCATGTATCCTCGCATCGGTTCCGATGCCGGTTGGTAGCACGGCGCCTCTCTGGAGGCTGGTGTTCTTCAAGACTCTGAAACGGACTCGGGGGCGTAGAGCGCGTGACAATTTGGGAGGCGATACTTCTCGGCATTGTGCAGGGACTCACGGAATTTCTTCCTGTGTCCAGCTCAGGACATCTCGTAATAGTTCCAGAACTGTTAAACCTATCGACGCCTCCGGTGGCGTTCGATGTGCTCCTGCATTTCTCGAGCGCGTTGGCCGTCATTGGCTATTTTGCACAAGATATATATAAGATGATCAATGCTTTCCTCAGGCCTCGTTCTATGCCTCGAGCGGAGATGCGCACGTGGCGGAGGCTGTTCGTGTGGCTGGTGATCGGCACCATTCCGGCCGGTGCGCTTGGACTTCTTTTTCGGAACTTCTTCGAAAGTCTATTTGGCAGCACGCTTGCGGTGGGAGCCCTGCTCATGGTGACCGGCTCCATCATGCTGATAGCGGATCTTGTTCTGGTGCGGACACATGTGCCACGCCGCTCTATTCGGGATATGGGCTTGATCGATTCTTTAGTGGTAGGACTGTTTCAGGCTTTGGCTATCGCGCCGGGTTTGAGTCGTTCAGGACTAACCATTTCTGGAGGCGTTTACCTAGGTTTTGACAGACAATCGGCCGCACGCTTCTCCTTCCTGCTCAGTGTCCCCGCCATCCTGGGAGCAGGCCTGTTGAACTTGGGAGACCTCGTGATAGGGTTTGGGGAAGCGGGGGCTGCGTACACAGCGGGAGCGGTCGCCAGTTTCTTTGCCAGCGTATTGGCTGTGTACTCTCTGCTCCGGTTTTTGCGAAGCCACAGGTTCACGGCCTTCATTGTCTACACCATGGTGCTCGGTGCATTCGTGGTGGTTCTCTCTTTGGCTTGAGGATAGGAGCGCGATGAACAGGAGTGAATCGTACGCTCTTTTCAGGGTTTCACTTTGTGCAGTGATGGCAGTAGTCGCGTGTGTGGCTCTGCTGGTGGTGGTGCAGGTGGCGCATGCTGCTCCGGCCACTGTTGTCTACTCCGGGTCACGGGATCAACCGCGGATCGCGCTGACGTTCGACGACAATTTCAATGCCACACGCGCCCAAGCAGTACTGGAGGCGTTGCGGCGTACGCAGACTCCGGCCACTATGTTCGTCACCGGGAGCTACGTTGCCGGCATTCCCGAGCTTACGGCCTCTCTGGCACGAGGGGACTTCGAGATCGCCGATCATTCTATGAGTCACCCGGATCTCACGCGGCTGTCGTGGTCGGGTCTCCTCTACGAGATCGGTGGCGGGACCCGCACCTTTACGGCGCTTACCGGTGTACGGACCGCTCCGCTGATCCGGCCGCCGTACGGCGCCACGAATGCTTTGGTGGCGGAAGCCGCTGGGCATAATGGGTTTCTCTACGTCGTCAACTGGGATATAGACACTCGTGATTGGACCGGAAGATCGGCCGACGGGATCGTGAGACATGTGCTGGACAATGCTCATAACGGTGCCATCGTACTCATGCATCTATCGGCGGCGCATACGTATGAGGCCGTCCCCCGAATCGTAGAGGGGCTGCGCAGTCAGGGTTACGAGCTTGTCACTGTGTCTCGATTGCTCAAGGGCGATAGGCGATTCCTGGACACCGTCTCAGGAGGAGCCGTGGGGACGGCGATCGGTCGGCTGGTGGACGCCGGGATCATGTCGGGATACAACGAGGACTACTTCGGACCGGAAGATGGAATCACACGGGCACAAACGGCAAAAGTCATGGTGCAGTTGGCGGGATTACACACGGAGGAAGTTGAACGGGTGGCGGACCGTACTTTCATGGATGTTCCTCCGCAAAGAGGGGCAGACGGATCATGGCTTTCCTTCCCCTTCGACTACGTGGAGGAAGCCGCAGCCGCCGGTCTGGTGCAGGGTCGTTTTGACGACCAGGGCCGCAGGATCTTCGAGCCGTACGTGCAGATGACGCGGCTGCAAATGGCTCGTATCTTGGCGCGTATGGCCCGAGAGGTCAAAGGTTACGGGGATGAGGCAGCGGACTTCGGCCCAACTTTTGGTGATGTGCCCCGAGACGCGCGTGCCGATGTTGGTGTAGCGGCGGGATTCGGTTTGATGACCGGATACACGGATGGCACTTTCCGACCGTATGAGCTTGCCACCAGAGCGCAGGTGGCGGTGGTTGCCTGTCGTTTCATTGATCTTCCTCGGTTCAGCGATATGGGCATAATGGACTAAAGAGCGCAATGCTGAACACGCTGCTGCACGGAGCGTGAAATCGTCAGTGACAGGCGTGTGGCCAAGGCATACTTCGCCCACACTCCTATTACGTGTCTTTGTAGCCCTCGGCGCCGATGAGGGGAACAAATCTGCAGTCGAGCACCGATGTCTCAGTGAGACCGGAGGCGGTACGTTTCACCACCCGAAGTTCCTGGATATCTCTGTCGCCTACCGGGATGACGATTCGTCCGCCCACGCCCAACTGAGAGGTCAAGCTTGGCGGGATGCTCGGCGCGGCGGCGGTCACCAAGATGCCGTCGTAGGGTGCCTGTTCGGGAAGGCCAAGGGTACCGTCACCCACTACAACGTGCACCTTATGGTAGCCTAATTGTCTCAGTATCGAGGTAGCCATGGCAGCCAGTTCCGGCAGTCGCTCAATGGTCCAGACTTCTGCGCCGATTTCGGCCAGAATGGCGGCTTGATATCCTGATCCTGTGCCGACTTCGAGAACATGGGAGCCTGCCTCCACATTCAGCAACTCGGTCATTCGGGCGACCATGTAAGGTTGGGAGATGGTTTGTCCTTGTCCGATATGGAGCGGAGAGTCGTCGTACGCTGTGTGTTGGGCTGTGGCGGGAACAAACAGATGGCGGGGCACCGTACCCATGGCTTCGAGAACTGCCTGCGATTGGATTCCTCTCCTACGCAGCTGATGCTCCACCATCGCATGACGTCTCTCGGCGTGTGCGTTAGGTATATCGGGGGAGCGCGACACTCGCGAACCTCCTATGGAGACGAAAGAATCAGTCCTTCAGAATGCGCAGGCCTCGATATTTGCGTCGCTGCCGTATGCGTACACGATACACTAAGAGGAAGACGAAGAAGAGTATGGCGATACCGAGCCACGGCAAAGCCATTGCAGCCAGTGACGCAATAATAACTGCCCCGTCTTCGAGCAGGCTCTGGAACGGAGCCGTGCCGAGTGTCTGCTCGCTGCGGAGGGCGGGTCTCAGCGCTCCGTGAGCTACATGAGCCACCAGAGCGATAATGCCTCCCGCGACGGCTCCCACGATGACGACCACTGTGCCGTGCCCGCTCATTACCGAGGCGAACACAAGAGCGCCTGCCGGCACGCGCAGAGGATTGAAAACGAAATCCAGCGCCAGCCCTTGGATGGGCAGTTTGTCCAGACCCATCTCGAGCAAGGCGAGAATGAAAAACACGACGAAGACCCAGGTTTGGGTCAGGAAGGCAAACGTGGTCCCGTCAAGACCGGGGGCTCCCAGTAGGCCGAAGCGTGAGAACAGCCCCAGGAGTGCCACAGGGAAAAATGCCCGAAATCCGCAGAGTCCGGCTAATCCGGCGCCCAGGCACACGTTTGCGGGGAGGCTGTGCAATAGGAAATCCATGTGTCGGGAGTCTAGCACGAGGTGGTCAAGGCTTGCCTCCACACACCGTCAACCCATATACTACCTGAGTTCGCGCAGTCGCCTGAAATTCAATGGGTACCTTCTCATTTTTATAATAGATTATCGTCACCGGCAGGGGGTGGCATATCTCCACTCGCAGGCTTGACAGATTTGAGGACCGCTATGCGTCTCGTACGCGGGTGATGCGTTCGTCGGCAATGAGAGATCTCATGAGTCTTACCGCGCGGCCTGAGGTCATCTCATTGGCGGGGGGTCTTCCCGCCACCGATTGCTTCCCTGCCGAGCTTCTTGAGGAGATCGGTGCACGCATAGCCCGTACTCAGTGTGCCCTTAGCCTGCAGTATGGACCCACTGAAGGCTTTGATGTCTTAAAACTGGATGTGGCGCATGTAATGGCGGAGGAATGGACCCAGATAGATCCGCAACGGGTCATCATCACAACGGGCGGACAACAGGCCATAGACTTGGTGGCAAAGGCATTTCTGGATCCTGGTGATGTGGTTCTGGCGGAAAGTCCGGCATATCCCGGTGCACTCACTACCTTCTTGAGCTATCAGGCCGACGTTGTCCACGTTCCTATGGATGAGGATGGCATCATCCCCGAAGGGGTGGAGGAGACTCTGGATCGTCTGGCCGTGCACGGTAGAAGGCCCAAGTTTCTGTATGTGGTCCCCAACTTTAGCAACCCCTCCGGTGTTAGTCTGAGCCTGGAGCGTCGCAGACGTTTGGTAGATCTGGCCGCCGAGCGCGATCTGTTGCTTGTGGAAGACAATCCCTACGGACTCCTTCGTTTTGAAGGGGGGATCCCTCCTACTCTGCTTTCTCTTGATAGAGCAGGTAGCGTTGTGTACGTTGGATCGTTCTCCAAGATTATCTCGCCCGGGATTCGCACCGGGTATGTAGTCGCGCCTACGGCCGTCTATCAGAAGCTTGTGCTCGGCAAACAGGCCGCCGATCTATGCTCGAGCACGCTGAACCAGCTCTTTGTGCACGAGTTCGTGGCAAGCGGTATGTGGAAGGATTACATCTCCCGTCTTAGGTCGCTGTATGTATCGCGTCGTGACACTTTGCTGCGCGCCCTGAAGAAGGAGTTTCCGGAAGGCGCCGAGTGGACGCATCCACAAGGGGGCTTTTTTGTGTGGGCAACGCTCCCAGGGGGCATTCATACCGGCGATCTCCTGGTCAAAGCCATTGATGAGAACGTTGCTTTTGTGCGGGGCGATGCCTTCTTCGTTGATGGTCAGGGCACGGCCAGTATGAGACTTAGCTTCAGCTATATGAAAGAAGAACTCATCGAGGAAGGCGTGAAACGTTTGGGGCGGGTCATCCGTGACCAGTTGGAGCTCTCGCGGGCGCTGGGGTTCTAGGCGATAGAGGAAGGAGGCGATGGTGGAGCGGAAGCATGTGTGCGTGCTGTATGGTGGCCGCTCGCTGGAGCGTGACGTGTCGCTTATGACGGGAAGACGGGTGATACGAGCCCTAAAAAACTTAGACTATCAGGTATCAGAAATCGATGTGGACGAGTCGTTGGTTAGGCGTATGGTAGATCTGATGCCTGAGGCGGTGTTCATCGCTCTGCATGGACGTGGTGGTGAGGACGGCACAGTTCAGGAGTTGCTCGAGATTCTTGGTATTCCCTATACAGGACCGCGAGTACCGGCCAGCATAAAGGCTTGGGACAAGGTTCTGACCAAGCATATCTTCGTGGAGGCAAACATACCTACTCCCGACTTCTACGCCTTCAACGATGCGGCCTTTCGGGACTTGGGCGCCAAGGACACGCTGGACATCATAGCGGAGCACCTAGGTCTTCCCGTTGTGGTGAAACCGTCGGCACAGGGTTCGGCTTTGGGCATCAATTTCGCCAATGAAGCCCGAGATCTTCCGCGTGCCATGATGTCCGCCCTCTCGTTTGACCGGAAGGTATTGCTGGAGAAATGCATCGTGGGTAGAGAGCTCGCGGTGAGTGTTTTAGACGGTGACAATGGGCCCGAAGCGCTGCCGGTGGTGGAGGCTAAGCCGCGAGATGACTATTCGTATTATGACTTCGATTCTCGTTACGTGATGGGCGCCACCGATTTTACGGCGCCTGCCGACTTGACCGACGAACAGCAGGCGATTGTCATCTCGACATCTCTGGCCGCTTACGAAGCGCTTGGGTGTACGGGTTTTGGTCGTGTCGACATCATCATGGATGTGGATAACACACCGTGGGTCCTGGAAGTCAACACTATTCCGGGGCTGACTGAGACATCGCTCATGCCGCAGGCCGCCGAGGCTGCAGGCCTGACTTTTGTGGATCTGGTAGAGCGCATGATGCGGACCGCTCTTTGCTAGACGA
Source organism: Actinomycetota bacterium (assembly GCA_012514635.1). Classification (GTDB taxonomy): domain Bacteria; phylum Actinomycetota; class Thermoleophilia; order RBG-16-64-13; family RBG-16-64-13; genus JAAYZX01. The sequence continues at coordinate 4,888 of JAAYZX010000050.1, read as the reverse complement.
CTCTGCCACTGTTGCGCGGGAATGAACCATGCGCAATGCTAGAATCCTAGATGGCGGTCCGGTGCTGCCCGCATTAGCCAAGGATGCGCCCTCGTAGCTCAGGGGATAGAGCAGAGGTTTCCTAAACCTCGTGTCGCAGGTTCGATTCCTGCCGAGGGCACTACATTGAGAGAATGCCACCGAGAGAGACGTTTCGAGCTGGTTTGAAAGGGTGAGGCAGTAATGAAATCCGGAAGATATCTCAAAGGACCAGGGATGCTGAGATCACGGCGTGTTTTGCGACTGTCGGCGCAGATGATTCTTGTTGCGCTCTTTCTGGCTTGTGTCACGCTTATGGTGGCGTGCTCCGATGGTTCTGATGAGTCTACGACGAAGACGGTAGTCATCTACACGTCTGTTGATCAGATGTACTCGGAACCCATCCTGAAAGATTTCGAAGAGCAAACCGGCATTCGTGTTCAGGCCGTGTATGACGTGGAGGCTACGAAGACCGTGGGTCTTGCCAATCGTCTGATCTCCGAGAAGGAACGACCTTTGGCCGACGTGTTCTGGAATGGAGAGATCCTGGAGACTCTGCGTTTGAAGGATGAGGGCGTATTGGCTCCGTTCGAGTCGCCGAGCACGGAGGGCATATCTCCCCAGTTCGTCGATCCTGAGGGGTATTGGGTGGGCATAGCGGGCAGGGCGCGGGTGATACTTGTGAACACCGACCTCCTATCCTCCGAGGAGTACCCCGAGTCCATCTACGATCTTCTGGACCCCCGGTGGCCGGCTGAACAAGTGGGGATCGCTTACCCCATGTTCGGCACCACCTCCACGCACGCCGCGGCGCTCTACGCATATCTTGGTGAAGATAAAGCGCGGGCCTTCTTCGAAGGCCTTGCTGAGCGAGGCGTGAAGGTGGTTGACGGTAACTCGGTTGCGAAAGACATGGTGGCGGCGGGACAACTCGCCTTTGCCTTCACTGACACCGATGACGCCTGTTTGGCCATCGAAGCCGGGAAGCCGGTAGTGGCGGTTTTCCCCGACCAGGGCGACGGAGGCATGGGGACCCTGGTTATCCCCAATACCATCACACTTGTGCAGGGCGCACCTCATCCGCAGGAAGCCCAGACACTCATCGACTATCTGTTGAGCGAAGAAGTAGAGCGAAAAGTAGTGAAGTCTGGGTGGAGCCATCTGCCGGTCAGACCCATAGCGGTGGAGCAGGAGTGCTTCGACGTAAGCGGAATCGTCAGTATGAACGTCCAATATGGGGCTCTGTTCGAGTGGCTGGAACCGAGTCGGTCGGAGCTGGCTGAGATCTTTATAAGGTAGCCCGGGGCGGTTTGATGGGGGGTTTCCCAGGACCCCGGATACACGTTGGCCGTGCGGTCAAACAGGCTTGGCGCGGCATCGGGATACTCCTCTACGTTGCCGTCATCTTCGGGCCGCTGTTGATGCTTATCTTCGCTTCTTTTCGCGGAGTTGTGTCTGATGATGCGGGGATCTTAGCGCTTATCATTCCAAGCGGTCGCCGGCTACGATTGTTTTGCAACAGTGTTGCATATGCCGGGGCGGTGGCGGCCGGCGGTATGCTTCTGGGGACGCTTGCGGCGCTCAGTCTGTGGAGAGTCAAGCGCGGTCTGTGGTCTCAGGTGCGCTGGCTTGTGGTGGTGTTCGCCGCTATCCCTCCGTATATTCATTCACTGGCTTGGGCTAAGGCCGTCCCCTTCGTATCGTCTGTGGCGCCTGGTGGCGGGCAGGGAATGGTGCTCCAGGGCTGGCCGGGAGCGTGGTGGGTACAGATGATGGCCCTGCTGCCCCTCGCTGTCGGTCTCGCCCTGGTGGGCCTCGAGTCCATCGATCCGAGACTGCTGGAAGCGGGACGTGTACAGCAGGATGATCTCAGAGTGCTGACAGCGGTGGGTTTGCCGCTTGCGGTGCCCATGTTGATGGCCGGCGCAGGCCTTCTGTTCATTCTCTCGCTGCTCGACTACAGTGTGCCCGCCCTCTTCCACGTCAACGTCTACTCTCTTGATGTGTTCGCCGAGTTCAGCGCCAGCGGTAGACCGGAGCGGGCCTTCTTGGCCGCCTTCCCTCTGATCATTTTGGCGGCAATCGTAGTGTTTTTGTCACAACGAACCTTCCGTCGAGTCGCATTGAGGCCCTCATGGGGTGTTTCCTCGTGGTCGGCTCCCCCGGCTTGGCCGGCGTGGTTTCGTGTGGTGGAATGGACCGGAGGCGGGGTCTTGGGAGCGCAGATGGCCGTCATGTTCATCGCCTTGATGGCTGCTACCGGTAGTGTGGGTGCGTTAATGGCGGGTGTAGGCGGCGGATCTAGAGAAATCCTGTTCAGCGGACTGATCGCCGTGTTTGCGGCCATCTTCTCAGTACCTTTGGCGGTGCTTGCGGCTGAAGGGGCTGTGGCCGGCGGTGTTCGACAGTGGCTGTGGTGGTTTCTCATCACGCTTCCCTTGGCCGTGCCTGCTCCGCTCGTGGGTATGGGACTTGTCTCAATGTGGAACCGTGCCCTCCCTATGGAGGTCTACGGGACGGCTGCGATGCCGGTGCTGGCGGCTCTGTCTCGGTTTGTGCCGTTCGGCGCTCTTGTCATGGTGGCCCAGCTCCGACGCCTCGACCCTCGACTTCTGGAGGCTGCACGCATATTGCGACCCGGATGGTTAGTCACGAGAGTTCGCATTTGGTTGCCCATGATGGCACCGGGTCTCATTGCCGCTGCCGCCGTGTGTTTCGCGCTCACCATAGGGGAGTTGGGGGCTACGTTGATCGTCGCGCCGCCGGGTAGAGCTACTGTTACGATGCGTGTGTACAATCTATTGCACTACGGAGCGGACGATCAGGTGGCCGGGCTGTGCCTCATGATTGTTATTGTGACTCTAGCGGCAGCGATTGCGGCTGCGGGGGCACTCCTGCATTGCGGGCGAGGATTGTCGAGGGGCAGGTGACGAAGGAGCGGTTCATAGAGGTGCGCGGGCTGACTAAGTCATTTGGCGCGCGCGCTTGGGGCGAACGAGGGGCCCGATTGAATCGTGTGGAGCGTTCCGGACCTGTGAAGGCCGTGGATGCAGTATCTCTTGGGCTGGTGTCGTCGGCAAGGTTGGCGGTACTGGGTCCATCGGGCTGCGGGAAGACAACACTTCTGCGCCTGATTGCGGGACTCGAGGTTCCTGACGCGGGGGAGGTTCTGATTCGGGGGAAGGTGGTGAGTCGTCCGGGATGGGCACTTCAGCCGGGGTGGCGTGGACTGGGGTTCGTCTTTCAGGAGCCTGCTCTCTGGCCGCATATGACGGTAGCGGGGAACGTGCTTTTTGGACTGCATGGTCTGTCCAGGGATGTATCACGCGGGCGCCTGGGCGAACTCATGGATCTCATTGGTCTACAGGGACTCGAGAGCCGTTATCCGCATCAGTTGTCCGGTGGGGAAGCCCGTCGTGTGGCATTGGCCCGCACGTTGGCGCCGCGCCCACACTGCCTGTTGTTTGACGAACCTCTGACCAACCTGGATCCCGAGTCGAAGGCGCGGATGCTCGACCTGATCGACCGGGCGGCGCAGCTCAGCGGCGCCGCCATCCTCTATGTGACGCATGAAAGAAGCGAAGCCGAGGAGCTTGGTGCTTCTGTTGTATGGATGGAAGCGGGTCGTCTGGAACAGCCCTCAGGGGAGCCGTAGTGACTGCTGATAGTTTCAACGAACGTCCGCCCGCTGCTTCGTCTCCCCACCGGAGGTCTCGCCGCATATGGGTTGTGGTTGTGACGGCGGTGCTCGTTTTCGGGGCGGTGTCGGTGGCGGGGTACGCAGTCTCTCGTGGCCCGGAGGCGCAAGAGTCGCCGGAGGGCTGGCAGGTAATCCGGCCCCCGCGCGAAGTCTCAGCACTTGCTGAGTGGAGGGGGTTCGTCTGGGCCGGAGGCGCTGATGGCTTGTACGCCATCGATACGGCCGATGGCGAATTGACGCCGGGGGCGGTGGCGTCGCTGAAGGGTGCGGCGGATCTTCGCTACATCAGCTCGTTGCTGGTGGATCGCCAGGGGGGATTATGGGTGGGCCACGACGCCGGTGTCACCGTATATGCATCGCAACCCTCAGGGCCTCACGATTCTTCCGGCGTCGAGAACGGCAGTACGCCCATCGAAACTCAAGATGCTTTTCTTGTGGCCACCTACACTGAAGCGGACGGCCTGCCGGGTTCTATGGTTCGTTGTCTTCTCGAAGATTCCGTAGGTCGTATATGGGTCGGCACTTTCCGCGGAGCGGCGGTGATCGAGGACGGGCGCATTGCCGTGGTGGATTCCGCCGGAGGTCTGATGGGAGATGCAGTCAGTGTGATCTTGGCGGACTCCTCCGGCGGGCTCTGGTTCGGCGCCACGGAGGCTCCGCGAGGCGGATTGAGCCTCCTGGCCGACGGTTCTTGGCAGTACTTCACCACCGAAAACGGTATGCCTCACAACAACATCAATGCGCTCATGGAGGATGAAGACGGCGCGGTGTGGGTGGCGACCGGCTTCTACGACCGAGGGGGCGTGGCCCGACTCGTCGCCGACAGAGGAGGCGCCGTTTCGGGCCACGCCGCAGGTGGGGAAGGTCACCGGCATTGGGTGGTGGCAGGCACGTGGGATCGCACCTCAGGGATGCCCGGAGCCAAGGCGCGCTCCCTTTTCCAAACCGTGGACGGCTGTCTGTGGTTGGGCACGGAGTACGACGGTGTCCTTTGGGTGCCTCCCCGTGAGTTCAAGGGAGGGCTACCGCCGGCGGTACTCCGTGGGCGGGTATTCACCCAAGCAAACGGTCTTGCGCACAACGAAGTCAAGGTCATGCTGCAGGATGCAGATGGGAACCTGTGGCTGGGGACCTCTGACGGCCTCACGCGGATCACGGCATCCGTGCTGG
>JAAYZX010000049.1 GCA_012514635.1 Actinomycetota bacterium | reverse complement strand
GGGACAGTCAGCAAGAAGGCTGCGTTGGCCTTTGAGGCAAGGATAGAGGAGGATAACTTGGAGAGTTCAAAACACCCCAGGTGGGGATTATTCGTATTGGTAGCCCTTTTGGTTGTCGCTTTGGGCTTGGTTGCTGCCGGATGTGGAGAAAGTGGCACAACTACAACGGCCGGTACCGGCACAACTTCTGAAGAAAGCACCGACACAACAGAAGGGGAAGATCAAGAGGGAGATGATCTAGCCGAGGACCAGACGCTGCGGATCAACATCAACACTGAGCCGCCCAGTGTCGACCCCAACCTGGGCACCGACACAACCTCGGTGAAAGTCATCAACAGCGTATTCGAAGGCCTGATCCACATGGCTTACGACGGGAGCGTCTTCCCGGGCGCCGCCGAGGAATGGGAAGTCTCGGATGACGGTCTTACCTATACCTTCCATTTGCGCGGCACTGATAAATGGACCAATGGTGACGTAGTGACCAGCCAGGACTTCAAAGACTCGTGGATACGTATTCTGGATCCTGCTACCGGTGCGGACTATGCCTACATGCTTTTCGTGATCGAAGGCGCTGAAGAGTTCAATGCGGGCGAAGGTCAGGCTGAAGACGTGGCCATTGACGCTACTGATCCCAAGGTACTCGAAGTTTCCCTGGTCGGTACGACACCGTGGTTCGTGCCTATGATGGCGCACCAGGCGTTCTTCCCGATCCATAAGGATACCGTGGATGAGTTCGGTGATAAGTGGACTGAGGCCGATAATATCGTGACCAACGGTCCGTTCAAGCTGACTACGTGGAAGCATGAGTCCGATATCGTTATGGACAAATGGGAAGACCATCGTCTGGCTTCTGAGATAACTCTCGATACCATCAAGATGGTCATGATTGTTGAGGCCACCACTGGGGTGGCGGCGTTCGAAAACGGTGAGATCGATATCCAACCGGAACTCCCTGTTGCGGACATGGACCGCCTCAAAGAGCTGCCCGAGTACAATCTCTATCCCATGCTGGGCATCTACTATTACGGCTTCAACGTGACGCATGCTCCGTTGGATATCGTGGAAGTGCGTCAGGCCCTGTCGTTGGCCATTGATCGCGAATCCGTGATTGAGAACGTGGCCAAGGCCGACCAGTTGCCGGCGCTTTCCTTCACGCCTAAGGGTATGCCGGGCTGGGATGTGTACAACAAGTCTGATCTGATCAAGCCCACGGCCGACATAGATAACGCCAAGAAGCTCCTGGCCGACGCCGGCTTCCCCGAAGGCGACGGTATGCCGGAGATTGTGATCTATTACAACACCAACGAAGCTCACCAGGCTATTGCCACGGCCATTCAAGAGCAGTGGAAGCAGGTGGGAATCAAGGCCACCCTGAAGAATATGGAGTGGAAGCAGTACCTTGACTTCGTGCAGAATAACGACGAAACCATGGTTTACCGGATGGGTTGGGTTGCCGACTTCGCCGATGCATACAATTTCTTGGATGTGTTGCGCGGTGGTGGCGGTAACAACTATACGCGGTGGGCCAGCGACGCATACAACAAGGGTTTGGCCGATGCTCTCCAGGCAGCGGACGACAACGCCCGCTTCCAAATCTACTCCGACATGGAACAGATTCTCCAGGACGAGATGCCGGTTGCTCCCATTTACTGGTACACAAACCCGGAGCTTGTGCAGGAATACGTCTCCGGATACGAGCCTAACCCACTGGGCGAGCTCACCAACTTCTGGACGGTGAAGATCCTCAAGCACTAGAAGAACTGCTCATGTGAGGCGAAGGGTAGAAGCGGCGGCGGCGGCGCGCGGAGCGCGCCGCCGCCTGTTTTCGCCGTGTGCCTCACCTTAGGTCTCGGTTGGCCGACGGCTTCATTGTGTGAGTCGGCCGTGTAATAATGTGGCGTTTGGTTCACTCGGCAGGGGGTGGCCATACTGTGGTGAAGTTCATAGTTCGCCGAATTCTCTGGAGCATACCCGTACTGCTCTTGGTGATTCTGTTCACCTTTTTGTTGATGAAAGCCATTCCGGGCGGGCCTTTCACCCAAGAGAAGAGCATTCCGGCCGAGATTCTGGCCAACATGCATGCCAAGTACGGGCTGGACAAGCCCTGGTACGAGCAGTACGCAAGATACGTTTGGCACGCGTTCCAAGGTGATCTGGGCGTATCAATGACTCAGAAGTCACGCACGGTGATGGATATCATCGGGAGCGCATTTCCGGTCTCCATGCATTTAGGTGTGCAGGCGTTTCTGCTTGCCATACTGATAGGGCTTCCGGCAGGGATTATCGCCGGATTGAAGCACAATACATGGATGGACTATAACGCCATCTTCTACTCCACCATCGGCTGGGCTGTGCCCGTGTTCATCACCGGCCCCATTCTGATCTACTTCTTCGCTTTGAAGCTCAAGTGGTTTCCAACCTCACGGTGGGAGGGTCCTGAGTATTGGGTACTGCCCACGATCACGTTGGGGATATCGTTGTCCGCGTATTTTGCGCGGCTGACGCGGGGTAGCATCTTGGAGACACTGCAACAGGATTTTGTACGCACTGCAGAGGCTAAAGGGTTGCCGCGACGACTGGTTGTGCGGAGACATATCCTGCGCAACTCGCTGATCCCCGTAGTGACACAGGCAGGGCCGTTACTGGGCTTCGTTATCACCGGTAGCTTCCTCACAGAATACATATTTGCAATTCCAGGATTAGGCAGACATTACATCCAAAGCGTGTCCAACCGGGACTACTCCGTGGTGATGGGGTTGGCGGTGTTGCTGTCGGCCGTGGTTGTAGTGGCCAATCTGGTGGTGGACATCTTGTACGGCTATCTGGATCCTCGGATTCGGTATGAGTAGAGGAGGAGGCGATATGGGCGAATCCGATACGCACAAAGTCGACTCCTCGGTTGCCTATATCGCTGAAGAGCGAGACGCCGGCGTTCCTCTGACCATACGCCAGACCACTCTGTGGGGAGATGTGGTGCGGCGGTTCGTGCGTAATCGCGCGGCCATGTTGGGTCTGTCGGTTTTGGTACTGATGGTTCTGTACTCAACAATTGGGCCGTGGATCAGGCCCTACGGCTTCGCGGATCAGGATTTCTCCATTGCACACCAACTGCCCAATGCTCAACACTGGTTCGGTACGGATATGTTTGGACGTGATCTCTTCGTGAGAACGGCCATGGGGGGGCGGGTGTCGCTGCTGGTGGCGTTTGCAGCTACGGCGGTGGTGCTGGTGGTGGGAGTGTTGTATGGGTCGATTTCGGGGTTCGTAGGTGGCAAAGTCGACGATATGATGATGCGGTTCGTCGATGTTCTTTATGGTATGCCGTACCTGCCCTTCGCTATTATCCTGCTCGTCATTCTGGGCTCAGGCGTGGTCCCCATGCTTCTGGCTCTGGCCATCGTCTCCTGGTTGACCCCCTCGCGCTTGGTACGTGGGCAAATACTCACCCTCAAGCAGAACGAGTACATTGAAGCGGCTCGGGCTCTAGGCGCCTCGCGGGCGCGTGTGGTGTGGCGGCATCTACTACCGAACACGCTCGGCATCATCGTAGTGGCGATGTTCTTGGAAGTACCCGCCATGATTCTGGGTGAGGCCGTTCTTTCCTTCCTGGGGCTTGGAATTTCGGCTCCTAATGCATCCTGGGGCACCTTGGCTGAAGAGGGATGGAAGGCGCTGCGCTCATACCCCTGGCTCATCATCCTGCCTGGCCTTTTCATATCGATCACGGTATTGGCCTTCAACTTCGTGGGCGACGGCTTCCGTGATGCGATTGACCCGCGAACCAAGGAGAGCAAGGTGTGAGCCCGCTTCTAGAAGTGAAGGATCTCAAGACACATTTCTTCACGCGAGAAGGGGTAGTGCATGCCGTGGATGGGGTCAGCTACTCCGTGGAAAAGGGCAAGACGTTGGGACTCGTAGGAGAGTCGGGCTGTGGCAAAAGCGTCAGCGCTATGTCCATCATGCGCTTGATCCCCGATCCCCCGGGAAAGATCGTGCAGGGAAACATCATGTTCGAAGGTCGCGATCTGGTGCGCGCGTCGGACAGAGAGATGCGGGATATCCGTGGCAACCAGATCTCCATGATTTTCCAAGACCCCATGACATCACTGAATCCGGTTGTGAAGATCGGCGTGCAGATGACGGAAGGGATCCACCTGCACCTCGGTTTGAGCAGACGTGAGGCCGAAGACCGTGCCGTTGAGCTGCTCGAAGCGGTTGGTATGCCGGACTCCCGTCGCCGCCTGCGTGACTATCCGCACCAGTTCTCCGGCGGGATGAGGCAGCGCGTGATGATCGCTATGGCGCTGAGCTGTGATCCCAAGCTACTGATTGCAGATGAACCCACCACGGCTCTAGACGTGACCATTCAGGCTCAGATTCTGGATCTTCTGCAGCGCCTACAGGATCGCTTTGGGATGTCCATCCTGCTGATCACCCATGACCTGGGCGTTGTAGCCGGAGTGAGCGACCACGTGTGTGTGATGTACGCGGGGAAAATAGTCGAGCAGGCCGAGACGCTGGAGCTGTTCGAGCATCCGCAACATCCCTACACCATTGCGCTCTTGAACTCTATTCCCCGATTGGATGCAGAAGAACGCGGCCGTCTGGCCAGCATTGCCGGACTACCTCCAGATCTAGTGGAACCTCCCGCTGGGTGTCGTTTCCATTCGCGTTGTCGATTTGCCACAGATCGATGCCGACAGGGAGACGAGCCCCTCCTCGCATCCTGCGATGGGACTGAACACTTGGTCGCCTGCCGGCATCCGCATAACGTCGCGAACGACAAGGATGGTTGCTGATGGATACTGTGGTTGCGACACAACCGGGTTCCTCGGCCGACGCTTCCGGTACGAGCGTATCACCGCTCTTGGTGGTCAGGAATCTGGTCAAGCGTTTCCCCATCATGTCGGGCGTGATCTTCCAGCGCATTGTGGGCCACGTCCATGCTGTGGAGGATGTGTCCTTTGAGGTAGGGGAGGGTGAGACTCTCGGTCTTGTGGGTGAGTCGGGATGCGGCAAGACCACCACGGGTCGCTGTATTCTGCAGCTGCATCGCCCCACATCCGGCAGCATTGTTTTCATGGGTCAGGAATTGACGCAACTCAAGGGCCAGGGACTGCAGGACCTACGGCGCAACATGCAGATCGTATTCCAGGATCCGTATGCCTCCCTCAATCCGCGTATGACTGTGGGCACTATCGTGGGCGAGCCTCTGGCCATTCACCGTATGGGAACGCGTTCGCAAAGGAGAGAACGAGTTCGCGAGCTTCTGCATGTTGTGGGTCTTAATCCGCAGTTCACGAATCGCTATCCTCATGAGTTTTCCGGGGGGCAGAGGCAGCGAATCGGTCTGGCGCGGGCGTTGGCACTAAACCCCAAACTCATCATCTGCGACGAACCCGTATCCGCGCTCGATGTTTCTATCCAGGCCCAAATGCTCAATCTTCTAGAATCACTGCAGAAGGAACTCAACCTGACCTACCTCTTCATAGCGCACGATCTGTCTGTGGTTAAGCACGTGTCGGATCGAGTGGCGGTGATGTATCTGGGTAAGGTGGTTGAGATCGCGCCCAGCAACGAGTTGTATCGCAATCCTAGACATCCATACACATTTGGGCTCTTGGCCGCTATTCCCATTCCTGATCCCAAAGTGGAACGACGCAGAACCCACAAAATGCTGGAGGGCGACGTGCCCAGTCCTACCAATCCACCCAGTGGGTGCGTCTTTCACCCCAGGTGCTTTCGGGCTCAGGAGATATGTTCACAGCAGGTTCCGCCCATGGAGAACAGCGGGAATGGTCACTCGACCGCGTGCTTCTTCCCATTGGAGCCCGGTGAGAATTGACCAACTCGGTTCTTGTGGCCACATGGTGGTACACTGCGAAGTGCAGCCTGGGCAGCTACGGGGGAGTTGGTTAATTCCAGCGTCCTTCGAGGAAAGTCCGGACTCCGTAGAGCAGGGTGCTGGATAGCGTCCAGCGAGGGAAACCTTAGGGAAAGTGCCACAGAAATGACACAGCCTGTCGTGGGTGCGCCCATGGCGGGTAACGGTGAAATGGTGCGGTAAGAGCGCACCGGCGTCGTGGTGACACGGCGGCCAGGCAAACCCCACCTGGAGCAAGGCCGCGAAGGGAAGCGCTTGAGGACTGCTCGTCCGAAGCTTCCGGGTTGGCCGCACGAGGCGTACGGTAACGTGCGTCCCAGATGGATGGCTGTCCTCGACAGAATCCGGCTTACAGGGCTGCTAAAGCGGGGCCCCTGCCGTTGGCGGCAGGGGCCCCGCCACCAGTCGCATCTCCGCGGCAGTTGCGTGTTGGCCGCGGGGCGGTATGGCAGAAAGAAATCCGATATTAGCGGGAGGCGGTCACGTGGCGGAGCGGAGAATAGTGATTATGGGAGCAGCCGGCCGAGACTTCCATAACTTCAACACTGTTTACCGGGAAGACCCAGACGTGAAAGTGGTGGCGTTTACGGCAGCGCAGATCCCCCGGATCGCCGGTCGTCGGTATCCGGCTGAGTTGGCGGGAGAGAGGTACCCTGAGGGGATTGCCATTGTTCCGGAAGATGATCTCGAAGAACTCATCAAGCGCGAGAGCATTGACGAAGTGGTGTTCGCGTACAGTGATGTGTCGCATGAGTACGTGATGCACCAGGCCTCGCGGGTGCTTGCGGCCGGGGCCAATTTTGCGCTATTAGGCCCGGAGGCGACGATGGTTGCGGCGGAGGTGCCCGTTATCTCCGTGGGAGCCACGCGCACAGGAGCGGGGAAAAGCCAGACGTCGCGGTTTCTTGCAGATCTGCTGCTGGCTCACGGCGTGAAACCGGTGATAATCAGGCACCCTATGCCGTATGGAGATTTGGTGCGGCAACGGGTACAGCGCTTCGCGGGACTGGACGACATGGAGCTCCACGAGACCACAGTGGAAGAGCGGGAGGAGTACGAGCCCCATCTCCGGCGCGGTCTGATTGTCTACGCGGGGGTGGACTACGCAGCCATCGTGGAGGAGGCTCAACGGGAGGCCTCCGTTATCATCTGGGACGGCGGCAACAACGATTTCTCGTTTGTCAAACCCGACCTCGATATCGTGGTGGTTGATCCGTTCCGCCCGGGCCATGAGATGTCTTATCATCCAGGAGAAGTCAGCCTGAGGCGTGCCCAAGTAGTAGTCATCAATAAAGCCGGATCTGCTCCGGAGGAGAATGTGGAGCAGCTGGCGCGTACCGTGGCAGAAGTCAACCCAAATGCCGTCATCGTGCGGGCGGACTCCCTGATCATGGCCGACGAATCTGATCTGATTCAGGGGAAGCGGGTCCTGGTGGTGGAGGACGGCCCCACATTGACTCACGGTGGCATGGAGACGGGAGCCGGGGAGCAGGCCGCTCGGCAATATGGTGCAGCGGAAATAGTTGACCCGCGTCCCTACGCAGTGGGCGAGCTGGCCTCTGTGTACGAGAAATACTCTCATCTGGGGCCGGTTCTGCCGGCAGTGGGATACTTCCCGGAGCAGCTCCGGGACCTGGAGGCCACCATCGAGGCTGTGCCGGCCGATGTAGTGGTTGTAGCCACGCCATCCGACGTATGTCGCGTGATTAACGTGAACAAACCTATCGTGCGGGTAACGTATGAACTGAGTGAAACCGGCGAGCCGTCGCTGACCGCGGTGCTCGATAAGTTCCTCAAGGAATATGGGTTGGGTGACTGAGGGTATTCGGGACAAGAAGGAAGAGAGGGTTTGTGCGCGGTTGAGGTCGGGTAGATGGACTCTGTTGCAGTCATTCTTACCACTTCGCGAAGGAGATAAAGATGGCTTTTGTATTGCCTGATCTTCCGTATGCCAAGGATGCTCTTCAGCCGTACCTGAGCGCGGAGACGCTGGAGTTTCATCATGGTAAGCACCATAACGCGTACGTCACCAACCTCAACGGCCTCATCGAAGGGACGGACTTCGCGGCCAAGACGCTTGAGGAGATCATACTGCAGTCAGAGGGTGGGATTTTCAACAATGCGGCACAGACGTGGAACCACACGTTCTACTGGGATTGCATGAAGCCGGGCGGCGGCGGTGAGCCGACAGGCGCACTGGCCGAGGCCATTGTTCGTGACTTCGGATCGTACGACGCTTTCAAGACCGAGTTCGCGCAGGCAGGAGCTACGCAGTTTGGGTCCGGTTGGGCATGGCTGGTACTGGAAGACGGTAAGCTCAAGGTTACCAAGACCGGTAACGCCGATCTGCCGCAGAAGCACGGACAGATTCCGCTGCTCACCGTAGACGTATGGGAGCACGCCTATTACATCGACTATCGCAATGCCCGCCCACAATATCTCGAGGTCTTTCTGGCGTCGCTTGTCAACTGGGATTTCGTAGCGGAAAACTACGCCAAAGCCGGTTAGATTGGGTTAGAAGCGAAGCGGCGGCGGCCCCCGCACGGAACTGTGCCGTGCGGGGGCCGCCGCCCTTCTGTCTGACGGTTGCCTCGCACAGGTCCCGAGGTGTTGTGTTGGTTTGTATCTGCATCGGAGTGGGAAGACAACATGCACCGAGGAATGACGTTGGCCTGTGAGTGTTGCGATGGGTGTAACTTTCGTTTGGACGCATGGGCCGGGAGTGAAAGGGGCTCCCATGCAAGAGGCAATGTCGAGAGGAAAAGCGTTCGATCTCGAAGCTCGGCTGAAGAACGAAAAGGCACAGACATCTTCATCGGATGGAGCCGTTCTGGCGCGGCTCACGGATGAGGAAGCCCTTGTTCTCAATGCTGTGGCGGGTCATCCCACCGGGGCAACTATGGGGAAGCTTCGTATCGCCTGCGGGCTTTCTGAGGAATCTTTGGTGTTGTGCTTGGACGCCTTGTGTCAGAAGGGTCTCGTGGCGCGGCTCAATACGGTGGTGGAGAGCTTTTGCTGCCGGTTCCCGGGAGTACGTGTTCCGTAGGATACCCGAGGTCGCAGCCTAGGTGAACGAGGGCGTTCTGGTAGAATGCCCAAGATATGTCAGGCCGCATCCCGGACGCACATCAGCACGACAGACACAAGCCAGACCCGCGTCCCATCGGGGTTTTTGATTCGGGTGTGGGGGGTCTGACTGTGCTTCATGAGTGCTTGGTCAGCCTTCCACACGAAGATTTCATTTATCTGGGTGATACCAGCTCCTTCCCGTACGGGTCGCGTAGTCACGAGGAAGTGAGAGGTCTCGCTCTGCGCAACGCCGGCTTCCTGGTGGAGCGACAGGTCAAGCTGGTCATCGTGGCCTGCAACTCGGCTACGGCTGTGGCCCTCCCGCAGTTGCAGGCTGCGTTTGCCACGCCTGTGGTAGGGGTGGTCATGCCGGGCGCGCGTGTCGCAGTGCAGGCTACGCGCAGTCGTCGCGTGGGCTTGATGGCCACCGAAGCTACGGTGTTCTCTGCCAGCTACCAAAAAGCCCTGCGTGCGCTTGATGCGGGTATCGAAGTGGAGGCGGTGGCCTGTCCTCTACTGGCTCCCTTGATCCAGGAGGGCGATGTCTTCTCGGAACGGGTGGAGAGCGCAGTACGAGAGTACGTGGCGCCGCTGAAACGAGCGGCTGTGGACACGGTTATCCTAGGCTGTACACACTATCCTCTGCTCATGCCCATGTTGAGAAGGGTCTTGGGTCCGAGTGTGGCGTTGGTGAACTCGGCGCAAGAGATCGCTCGGGAAGTGGTGGAGATCCTGGAGCGCAAGCAGATTGGGAATGAACGTGAGCGCGAAGGCTCGTATAAGTTCTATGCTACGTCGGATCCCGAAGGCTTCAGGACTGTGGGTACACGCTTTCTGCAGTTGCCTATTCGCCGGGTGCATTTGTGGGGAGAGACGGGCGATTCTTGCGAAGAGACAGTGGGAGTTACTGTTGCAGATGGCTGATCTCGATATACAGTACACCGACGGACCACCGACTAAGCCCAGGATGGGCGGGCGAGACCCCGGAGAGTTGCGTTCTCTGCATGTGACTCCGGGGTTTATAGGGCCGGCGGATGGGTCCGTGCTTCTGGAATTGGGAAGGACCCGTGTGATATGTGCGGCCAGTCTGGTGGATGGGGTGCCGGGCTGGCGGCGTGGCAGCCGCGAAGGTTGGTTGACGGCTGAATATTCACTTCTTCCCGCCTCTACTCATCAGCGCACCCCTCGGGAGGCATCACGGGGTCGCCAGGACGGGCGCACCGTTGAAATACAGCGTCTCATCGGGCGCAGCCTACGTGCCGTGGTTGATTTTGGTGCTCTCGGTGAACGTACACTTTACGTGGATTGCGACGTGATTGAAGCCGACGGAGGCACTCGCTGTGCCGCTGTGAGCGGCGGCTACTTGGCACTGCATCTGGCCCTGATGAAAGCGGTGGATGAAGGACGGCTGCGGGCTCTGCCGCTGGCGGATTCTGTTGCGGCGGTGAGCGTGGGCGTGGTGGCGGGAATGCCCATTCTTGATCTGGAATACGCAGAGGACGCTGCGGCAGATGTGGATATGAATGTGGTGATGACCGGAGCCGGAAAGCTCATCGAGGTGCAGGCTACGGCTGAGATCGTTCCCTTCAGCAGGGAAGCGTTTGACCAATTGCTGGATCTGGCGGAAGAAGGTTTACGGACTATCTCTGCGGTGCAGACGGAGGTGATAACCGACGTGTATCGCTCTCGAGCCGGACGGGATGGGTAATGATTCGCAGGCGACGGTTATGCTCCACGTAGTGCTGGCCAGCCGCAATGTCGGCAAAGCACGTGAATTTGCCAGACTGCTGGGACCGGACCTGTCGGTAGATGTGCTGCCCGAAACTATAAGTCTGCCGGAGGAGACCGGTACCAGCTTCGCCGAAAATGCCGAACTGAAGGCGCAATCGGCCTTCGCGACCCTCGGTGGGACGGTGGCCGTACTGGCCGACGATTCAGGTTTGGAAGTGGATGCGCTAGAAGGACGGCCGGGCGTTCGCTCTGCGCGGTTCGCAGGTGAAGCCGCCGACGACAGCGATAACGTGGCACGTCTTTTGCAGGAGTTGGAGGGGTCTGGGGAGCGGGGTGCGCAGTTTGTGTGCGAGTTGGTATTGCTGGCGCCTCCCGCCTCAACAGCGCCCATATCTGGTTGCGACGGGATGCTGATAGTGAATGCGCGCGGCGTGTTGAGAGGCGAGATCGAGCACGAACCACGAGGCACACAGGGGTTCGGTTACGATCCCGTGTTCCGCCCGCAGGGATGGGATGTAACCCTGGCGGAAGCGGGGGCAGAGGACAAGGATGCGGTATCGCACCGTGGAAATGCAGCGCGGGCGCTTGTGGCTCGTTTGCGGGAACTCGACATCCTGGGGTAAAGGGTGTGCTGGGAGACGATTTGTGAGACGTGAGGAGTTTGAGGCTCTGGTGGAAGAGGCGCTGGCCTCGCTGCCGGATGAGTTCCTGAACGCGCTGGAAAACATCGAGGTGATTGTGGAAGACCGGCCGACGGCTGAGGAGCTGGAGCGTGTTGGGATTTCTCCTCAGAGCCGGCGCACACTCCTCGGTTTGTATCATGGCGTCCCGTTGACTGAGCGCGGTGTGTGGTACGCGGGGGTGGAGCCCGACTTGATCACCATCTACCAGCAACCCATAGAGATGGTGGCGGGCCAGGATGCAGACGCCATAAGATCTCAGGTGCGGACGACCGTCCTGCATGAGGTGGCGCACTACTTCGGCATCGACGACGAGCGTCTGGAGGAGTTGGGCTGGGGCTGAAACTCACACCAATGAGGTAGCCTGAAGCTGTAAGCAGGTGTATGGCGCACCGGCGCCACCGTCTCAGTCAGCCGGCGGTGAAGGTGAGTAGGAGGAAGGCCACAAGGTTGTTGAGTGCGTGCGCTATGATGGGAACCCAAAGGTCGCCGCTGCGCTTATACCCCACAGCCAGTATTGCTGCGCCGATGCTGATCGGCAGGAAGGCCTCAAGGTTAAGGTGCACCAGGCCGAAGACGAGTGAGCTGTACACCACACCCTTCACATAGCCTTTACGGAGCGCCATGGCTCGGAAGATGAAGCCTCGGAAGAAGATCTCTTCTGTGATGGGGGCGAGGATGATTCCTGCCACCCAGATAGCAACGGTTCCCGCTACACCACCCTGACCGAGGGGGAACTGAGCCCCCTGCGTTTGTTCGACGCCAAAGAGTCGCATAAGCAGCTCAACGGCTGAGGACGCGATCACGAAGAGGGTTCCCCAAAGCCCACCCAGGCCCAACGAACGCAGAGTGGGGGCGCCGCGCAACCCCATGTCGCGCCAACTGGTGATTTTGCGACGAACCAACAGAAAGTAGACCACACCCACAAACGCAGCGTCCTCTAAAGCGATGATCACGAACAACACGAACGGATTGGCGAGGACGGCAGCGGGGTCTCCTGTATGAAGGGCCAGCGCGACAATGATGGGCAATGACAGTGTAGTAGAGAGCAATACCACCAGCACCAGCAGGCTGATGACCCACAGCCAGCTACCGTAACGAGCGAACTCGTGCAACCCTCCATGCGGGGACGGAACACCGGAAACAGGACCGCTGGGTGGAAACCACGGCTGGTAGGAGGGGGGAGTCGGGGAGTGGGTGGTGTGATAGGGCGCGTCCGGCGAAGCCGACGCGAAGGGGGGAGGCGCCGCGGCCTGCTGCGGCGCAGCGGGACAACCGGGTGTGCAGCACCCGCGGTTGCCCTCCCAGCACTCCAGGTGATGGAGTTCGCGGCAGGTGCCACACATGACGGCGTTGTCAAGATCCTCTATCGTTTGCCCGCAGCATGGACAAAAGATAGGCTCGTACCGTGTATCTATGATGGGAGGCGGCTTCTCCATACGACGGTTCAGCGAGACAGTCGACGAGCCAGGTCTATCAGTAGGCGCCGGTCGGCCGGGCGGAGGCGACGGGCCAATTGCGCCAGTTCGCGCGTCTCCACCACTTCTTCTGCATCGGCCTCCAGGGTCAACTGCTCGGGCTCAAAGAAGGGGTCCTCTTCATCGAGGGCGGCATGGTACAGGAGGCGGCGCGGCGCGACCTCTAGAGCTTGAGCGATGGCTTCCAGGACATCGGTAGTAGGGTTCTTGCGACCCTTCTCAATGTCTCCCAAGTAGCTCTTGGAGACCCCTGATTCGTCGGCTAAAGCCTGCAGCGTGAACTCGCGATCCTGGCGGAGTCGCCGCACGGTAAGGCCGATGTAGTTGGCCAAGCGCTTGTGATCGACCATGAGCCCCGTCCGCTGGTAGCGCGCGTGTCCCCCAACAGCGTGTGTTCGCAGTGTACGGGCTTCGTGGCCGCTTTGCAATCGAACCGGTCTGCGCGGGTGTCGAGTAAACTGGTCTGCGACAGGCTGCAGGCTATGGGAGGAGGCATCGGTGTCTCGGATTCTCTACATCGACCCTTGGGCGGGAGCGGCCGGCGACATGTTGCTGTCGGCGTTGCTCGACTTGGAATCGTCATCAGCTAAAGACATCACGGAACCGAGACCGCTGGAAGAGCTGTTGCTGGAGACCGTGAAACGACTCGGTGTAGGAGACGTGGAGCTGGTGATAGAGCGGGTGACGTCGAAAGGAATCGGCGCTCTTCGTCTGGATGTGGTGGATCCGTGCGACGGGGTCGTTCGGGGCCCTGCAGAGGCTGAGGCCGTTGTGCTGGCAGCGGAGCTACCCGAGGAGGTCACCAGGCGCTCGGTTGATGCGTTGCGACGGTTGGCGAGGGTGGAGGCCACCATTCACGGCATTCCCGTGGAAAGGGTGCACTTCCACGAGCTGGGAGCCGTGGACACGCTGGTTGACGTGGTGGGAGGCTTCGCTTTGTGGCATGCACTGGGGGCGCCACAGGTAGTGTGTGGCCCTCTGCCTCTGGGTGCAGGTTCCGTGCGGATCGCACACGGCTTGGTGGGAATCCCGGCACCCGCCACACTTGAGTTGTGTCGGGGTATACCTGTGAGGGCCGGAGAAGAGCGGGGGGAAATCACAACTCCTACCGGTGCACTTATGGTGACGGAACTGGCGTCGGCGTGGGGTGTCCTCCCGTCCATGGTTTTGGAAGCAGTGGGTTATGGGGCGGGCCACATGGATCTGGAGCACGGTCCCAATGTGATGCGGGTCATGTTGGGCGCGGAGAGCGGAGCGGCGACAGAGTCGTCGTCTCGTGAGGGCAGGGTGGAAGGGGTGTGGTTGCTGGAGACTCAGCTCGACGATTGCGCCGGCGAGCGTCTGGCTTATGTACAGAGCAGTCTCTTGGAAGCGGGTGCTCTTGATGCCTGGTTGAGACCGGTTGTCATGAAGAAAGGGCGTCCGGGTATGGAGATTGCGGTGCTGGGAACGGCACAGAATCAAGATGAGTTGGAAGGCATCTTGATACGTGAATCCGGAACATTGGGTGTGCGGCGGCGCTGGGTGGAGAGACAGCGCGTGGACCGATCTTGGGTAGAGGTGGATGTGGAAGGGGTGGCGGTGCGCGTGAAGGTGGGCTGGTGGCACGGCGAACCGGTGACGGTGGCCGCAGAGTATGAGGATGCGGCGGCGGCGGCGCGTCGGTTGGGTCGTTCACTCGAATCGGTTATGAGCGCCGCCGCCGCCGCCGCCCGTGCTCTTGTGTAGTATGTTTCTGTCATCGCGTATGTGCTGCTACACGCCAACTCCCCGGTGAAGGAAGTGCCTGTTGAAAGCCGACCTGCAGATCGCCCATGAAGCGTCCTTGTTGCCCATCCGTGAGATCGCCGATGGGCTGGGTTTGGGATCAGAAGAAATCGAATCTTACGGCGATTACAAGGCCAAGATCAAACTCGACGCGCTGGATACACGAGCCCAAGGGCCTAACGGGAAGCTCGTTCTTTGTACGGCCGTCACCCCAACGCGCGCGGGTGAGGGCAAAACCACGGTCAATATCGGTCTGTCCATGGGGCTGGCGAGACTGGGTAAGCGAGTAGTAACCACATTGCGGGAGCCGTCGTTAGGTCCCTCGTTTGGCATCAAGGGTGGTGCTGCAGGTGGTGGATATTCACAGGTAGTGCCCATGGAGGAGATCAACCTACATTTCACGGGGGACATGCATGCCGTGACGGCGGCTCACAACCTATGCGCCGCAATCATCGATAATCACATGTTTCATGGTAACGAACTCGATATTGAGCCGGATCTCATTTACTGGCCGCGCGTCATGGATATGAACGATCGAGCACTGCGCAATGTGACCGTCAGCCAGCGCGGTGAAGGTGTTGAGCGCCTGACCCGATTCGATATCACGGCCGCCTCAGAAGTCATGGCTATTCTGTGTTTGGCTACGAGCCCGCGAGACCTGCGCGAGCGTCTGGGCAAGATCTTTTTGGGGTGGAGCCGTCGTGGACGGCCGGTGACTACGTCGGATATCAACGTGGCAGGGGCTATGGCCGCTCTGCTGAAGGATGCGATAAAACCCAATCTGGTTCAGACGCTTGAGAATACGGCCGCTATTGTGCATGGTGGACCCTTCGCCAACATCGCGCACGGCTGCAATTCGGTGCAGGCTACGCAGATGGGTTTGAAACTGGCCGACTACTGCGTGACGGAGGCGGGGTTCGGCGCCGACTTGGGAGCCGAGAAGTTCTTCAACATCAAATGTCGGTACGCAGGGCTGCGGCCGGATTGTGTAGTGATGGTGGCAACCGTACGGGCCTTGAAGATGCACGGAGGTGTTCCGGCAAATCGGCTTGGTGAGCCGAACCCTGCTGCTGTGGCCGCAGGCTTTGAGAACCTACGGAAGCATTGCGAGAACATGGAACTGTTCGGTGTTCCGGTGGTGGTGGCTATCAACGTCTTCACTGAGGATACTGAGATGGAATTGGTCTCATTGGAGCACGAGGTGGAGCAGATAGGATTACCGGTTGTGCGCTGCAGCGCGTGGAAGGATGGGGGTGAGGGAGCAGTTGACTTAGGGGCTGAGGTCATACGGATCTGCGCCGCGGCCGACTTCAAACATTTCCGCTTCCTGTATAGAAGTGATCAAGAATTGAAGGAGAAGATTGAGGTGATCGCAACCCGCATATATGGGGCCGAGGGCGTGGATTTCTACTCACGTGCCGAACGGGCGTTGGATCGCTTCACGGCCCACGGCTACGGTCATCTGCCGGTGTGCATGGCCAAGACGCAGACTTCGCTCTCCGACGATAACACGCTGTTGGGTCGGCCGCGGGGTTGGCGGCTGTTGGTGCGTGAGGTGCGGCTGTCGGCGGGCGCGGGAATGGTGGTGCCTGTCTGTGGTAAAATGATGACCATGCCCGGTTTGCCTAAACGCCCGGCCGCCGAGCGCATCGACTTAGTTGACGGCGAGATAGTCGGCCTCTCTTAGATGGATATCCCAGCCGCTGGAGAACTACCTCCGCCCATGTGCGTGTCACCCCCCCTCTCCCATACTTTGGTGTTCCAACCAGGTGATCGGCGGGTGGAGGGTATCGCTTCTGGAACCACCATCATGCGGGCGGCACTGGAGGCCGGATTGGACATCATGGCTCCCTGTGGTGGCACGGGTTCCTGTGGCCGGTGTCGTGTACGAATTGTGCGTGGACAGGTGGACAGCAGGCCTTCAGTCGCGTTGACGGAAGAGGAGTGGTCGCAGGGCTGGCGTCTGGCCTGCCAGGCACAGGTTACATCTGACCTGGAATGTGAGATACCCGATTCATCGCGGCTGGCGGAATCTCGGGTGCGTGACACATTGGCCTCCGGTGAGGGCCATGCCCTCATGGTGTCCAAACAAGTGGAAGATCTGCTGGGACGCAGGCCGGTGGTTCCGGTGGTGAAGGTTTTTGGTATGCAGTTGGAGCCGCCGTCCGGTCGCGATAACCTGAACGATCTCGCGCGCTTTCGGAAGGCTCTGAGCGATGAGTTTGGGCTCACCAATGTGTCGGTCGACTCTATCTGGATCCGGAACATGCCCGCCGTCCTGCGACAGGAAGGGTGGCTGGTCACGGCCACGGTGGTGCACACACCTTACGGATATAAGGTCATCAATCTCGAATCGGGAGTCCGTACCGATGAAGCCTATGCAGTAGCCCTGGATGTCGGTACCACCACTGTATGGGGTCAATTGCTGGATCTTAATCACCAAGTAGCCCTGGCCGAAGCATCGGCATACAATCACCAGATCCGCTACGGTGAGGACGTGATCAGCCGGGTGGTGTATTCACAGGGACCCGGACGTCGTGAGGCATTGCAGCAGGCCGTCGTGGACACCATCAACGAGGTGCTCGATCAACTGGTAGGAACCACCGGTGTGGATCGCACCAGCATTAGTCATATCATGGCGGCCGGTAACACCACTATGACCTGTCTGCTGGTGGGTATCGACCCCAAATACCTTCGCCTTCAGCCATACGTTCCCCCTGCGGATTTCATTCCCCCCGTTCGTGCCGTCAATCTGGGCGATGGCATTCACGTGGGCCGACGTGTGCACGTGTACACCTTCCCCACGGTGGCCAGCTACCTAGGGGGCGATATCGTGTCCGGCGTTGTGGGCGCGGGACTTACGGAAACCGAGAAAATCACGCTCTATTTGGACGTTGGTACCAACGGTGAGGCGGTGGTGGGGAATCGCGAATGGATGATCGCCGCATCATGTTCTGCGGGACCGGCCTTTGAGGGTGGAGGGCTGCGTCACGGTATGAGGGCGGCTCCGGGAGCCATCGAGGCCGTGCGGATTGATCCGCTCACCTACGAGCCTTCCATACTCACGGTGGGTGATCAGGCGCCGTTGGGCATATGCGGGTCCGGTGTCATCGATGCGGTGGCGGAACTGTTGAAAGCAGGCTTGATTGGGCAGAACGGACGTTTCAACCCCGACATTGCCACCTCTCGTGTGCGATGGCCGGAGGGGGCAGCCGAATACGTGTTGGTGGAATCTCAATACTCGGGGATAAGTGACGACATCGTTATCACGGAGAGCGACATCGACAACGTTGTTCGTGCCAAGGCCGCCATCTTCGCGGGAGTGCAGACACTGCTGGAAAGTGTCATGTTGAGCTGGAAAGACTTGGAGCAGATCATGATTGCCGGTGGCTTTGGGCGGTATCTCCGTCTGGAGCAGGCTATGGCGTTGGGCCTCTTTCCGGAGCTCCCTCACGATCGTTTTCACTTCGTAGGTAACGGATCGTTGTTGGGCGCGGCATTGGGCTCGTTCTCCATAGACATGCTGAAGGCTGCGCATAATGTGGCGTTGGGTATGACAAATGTGGAGCTCAGCGATAATCAACGTTTTGTCGACAATTACATGGCCGCCAACTTCCTGCCCCACACCGACATGGCCCTCTTCCCGAAGATGGAACGGAGACTTCTGGGAAGCGTCCCTGAGGATCCGGCGTGAGAGATGGCCCGGGACCGTGCGATGGTCTCGTGGCCGAGACGGGCAGGAGCGGCACCGGCAAAACGACCTTCAATGCACTCTCCTTGATTGCCGACGAGCCAGACGTGTCGAGGCGCCGATCTTGGCCGTGCAGGCCCATTCGAAGCACCTCAGCGGCCACCCCTCTTAGCATCAACAGGCGTAGGTAGACTCCAGGTGGTGAACGCATATCAGGCAGGCGAAGGCGAGGAAAGGAGTTGGTGTGACGGATAGACCACAGTATCTGGACGGTTCGTTGCGAGGTTATCTGGACGGTTTGTCCTCATCCAGTCCCACGCCGGGAGGTGGTAGCGCAGCCGCGCTCGCGGGCGCCCTGGCGGCGGCGCTGGTGAGTATGGTAGCGAACCTGACCATTTCGTCACCACGATGGGAGGATGCGCACCCAGCGGCAAAGGTGTTGCTGGAGCGGAGCGCGGCGTTACTCAAGGAATTGCAGGACTTGGTAGAAACGGATGCGGTCGCGTTTGCATCGGTGTCGAAGGCGATGAAACTGCCCAAGGAATCGGACGAAGAAAAACAGGTCCGCTCGGAAGAGCTACAGAAAGCCCTGCATTGGGCCATGGCGGTGCCGTTGGATGTTGCACGACGCGTCGACACGGTGGCACAGCTGGCGCTTGAAGCTGCTGAAATTGGGAACGTGAACGTTATCAGCGATGCAGGGGCGGCCGGATTGCTGGCCCAGGCGGCGGTGAAGACGGCTCGGCTCAATGTGGCTATCAATGCGGCCTCCATCTCAGACAAGGAAGCGGGCGCAGTAGCGCTGGCGGAGATGGACGAGATTACGGCACGTACCGACGTGGCCGTGGCGCGGGCGCTGGCGACTTCGCAAACCCGCATGTCCTGAGGTGGTGTGAAGTGACGGCGCGAATTATAGATGGGCGTGCAGTAGCGGCGGAATTGCGTAGCCGCCTGGTAGAGGACATTGAGATACTCCGGGAGCGAGGGATCACCTGCGGAATCGCCACGGTGCAGGTGGGGGACGATTTCGGCGCGTCCATGTATCGCGATGCTGTGGCCCGCATGTGTTCGGGTTTGAACTTGGCTTTCCGGGACGAAAGTCTGGCCGCCACCTCCACTACGAGCGAGGTGCTCGATGTGGTGATGTCTTTGAACGAAGATCCTGCGGTATCAGGAATTCTTGTTCTGCGGCCGTTGGCACCTGGAGTGGATGAGGCTCAGATTGTCGACCGCATTGCCCCTCTGAAAGACATCGATTGTCTGAGCCCGGGCAACTTGGGACGACTGATGCTGGGGCGGCGGGCGTGGCCTCCGGCCACGCCCGCCGCCTGCCTGGAGTTGCTGGAACGGCAACTCCAGATCGAAGATCGTGATCCTGCACGGGGTTTTGCAGGTGATCAGGTCGTAGTGGTGGGACGATCGCCGTCGGTAGGGAAGCCCCTTGCCGCGATGCTGCTCAACCGGCACGCTACTGTGACTATATGCCACTCCTATACGGATAGGGCCGGAACCCTGGCTGAAATCACGCGTCGTGCCAAGTTCCTGGTGGCGGCGGTGGGTGTACCGGGATTCATAGGTAGGGAGCATGTCGCTCCCGGAGCCGTGGTCGTCGATGTGGGTATAAACCAGCTGTTCGTCTGTGGAGCTTGCGGTGCACACAATCACGAAGCCACAGGTGCCTGTATGGCCTGCGGCGGCCGTTTGGAAGACCCCCAAACAGTCACTGTGGGTGATGTGCGGTTTGATGAGGTGGCCGAAATGGCAGGCGCGGTGACGCCCGTACCCGGCGGTGTCGGCGCGGTGACCAACATGATGTTGGCGCGCAATGCAGTGCGGGCGGCGGAGGCGGCCGCTGAGGGCGAAGCGTAGGGTGATCAGGAGAAAGGAGACGCGCGGTGGCGTTCGAAGCTCCCGTGGAAACTGCCAAAGGCAGCGTGATAGAGGTGGTGCTGAACGGGCTGCAGCTTGGGGGCCAGACGGCTCTGCCGTTCCATTGGTTCGAAGGCGAGTTTTCCAACCCTCCGCGTGTGGGATTCGAGGTTTGGGATGTGGCTCCCACAGACTGGGCAAAGCCATTGGCGCATGTGTATTCCGGGGTGTGGAGTGAACCAGTTGCATGGGCGCGTATGGTGGTTGAAGAACTGGGAGCAGAGGCCGTCTACCTGAAACTGATGAGCACAGATCCCAACGGGCTGTCGCGGTCGATCGCAGAAGCGGCAGGCGTGGCCGAAATGGTAGCGGATGCCATCGACGTACCGTTGGCAGTGGTGGGACCGGGAGCTCCGGAGGTTGATGCTGAGGTGGTCCAAGCCGTCGCTCCTCGTTTGGAAGGCCGCCGCGTACTGCTTGGACCTGCCTCCGAGGAGAACTACCGCGCTATAGGTGCAGCGGCCCTGGGCTACGGACACGGTGTAATTGCGTCATCGCCAATCGATATTAATCTGGCGAAACAACTCAATGTGTTGCTGACTCGGCTTGGACTCGAGGAGAACAGTCTGGTTATGGACCCCACTACCGGCGCCTTGGGTTACGGTTTGGAGTACTCATATTCCGTCTTTGAGCGCACCCGGTTGGCGGCCTTGTTCCAAAACGATCAAAAGATGCAGTTACCTATAGTGGCTGCAGTTGGAGAAGAGACCTGGAAGGCTAAAGAGAGTCGAGCAGGCGATGACGAGATGCCGGGAATGGGTGTTGCCGAGACGCGGGGCATACTATGGGAGGCAGTCACCGGGTTGGCGCTGAGCCTGGCGGGCGCGGACCTGCTGATTCTTCGCCATCCGCGTAGCGCGGAGCTGCTGCGGGCGACGTTTGCCGATTTAGGTGCGGGGGGCGCTGGTGAAGGCGTCGCACAGTGAATGAGGAGTTGCTGGGCCCGGGTAGTTGCTCGGCGCCTGCGGCGCCGGGCTCATTGGGCCGGGTCCGGGCCACCGACCCGGCCGATTCAGACATTGTGATCGGCGTTAAACCGGGCCGACCGGCCGACGGCGCCGATGGTTTTGTAAGGTGCGCCGTCGCCTGTTTACATCTGGCCAGGAAGCGCTGCGAGGAGGCGCTTGCCGCTCACGATGTCTCTACGCGCCTTGAGTTTCCCGGAAGTATCTACCATCTGCCTATTATCTACGGCGTAACGGGCAGGCCCATTCGTATGCTGGCGGACGTAGCTTGGGTACTGGAAGAGGCCGAGCAGCGCATCAACTCTAAGTCGGCGG
This sequence comes from Actinomycetota bacterium, assembly GCA_012514635.1. Taxonomy (GTDB): domain Bacteria; phylum Actinomycetota; class Thermoleophilia; order RBG-16-64-13; family RBG-16-64-13; genus JAAYZX01. The sequence continues at coordinate 25,570 of JAAYZX010000049.1, read as the reverse complement.
CCCAGCTGAGGATCTCTCACTCGAGTGCAGCACTCGATGTCGGCATGGCGGTGCTCTGGCTGGCAGAAGTGATCGAGGCGTTGAAATACCTGGGCGTCGGTCCGGCGCCTGTGGATGATATCTGGCTCGGTGCGGCTGCCGACGGCATTATGCGCGCCCGGGGTATAGAGTTTATAGAGGAGTCGACTCCCGGCTTTGCTGCGGTCATTGGCGAGGCCCCCTCGGTGGAGACAGCGGTGGCCCTTGCGCATGAGATGCAGCAAAAGTCGCTATATGTCTTTATGGCCGGCGAAGGCGGGGAGTGCCTCGCGACGGGCGACGGCTTCGATAGGCTGCCAACTATCGGTGCCGGCGGGACCACTTTGGCGGAGCAACTGATCGAAGGAGGGGTGCAGCTGGGTTGGGACACGCGTTTGGTCCCCTTCGGTCGTGAGGCATTTGCTCATGTGCACTCCATTGGCTTTGCTGTGCGTGTGGCCATGGCTTTTGGAGGTGTGGAACCCGGCGATTGCCGCACACTTTTCGCCTATGTTGAGGACAGGGTGCCCGCCTTTGTTGTGCTGCTGGGCCCGGTAACCGATCTGCAATGCGTGGTTGCGGCAGGCGCTATGAATTTTGGCCTCCCCGCCATCGCTACGCATGATATCCCGACCACCTTGCCTTCCACTGACTGTACGCGTTGGCGGGTGGTGCCTCGTGTTCCCCCACATGATCTGGTAGCGCGGTCTATTGAGGTGCGCGGTCTGAAAACTGTGGTGGGCGAGATGGATATTCCGGTGGCCTACGGCCATGTCTTCTCCGGGGAGCGCATACGCAACGACGATCTGCACTTAGAAATGGGGAGCCCGAAGGCTCCGGGTTGCGAGCTACTCCTAACTGCCGAGGATGTGGAGGATGGCCGCGTGACCGTGGTGGGCCCAGAGGTGGAAGATCTATCGTTTGGCTCCACCGTCCCGTTGGGCGTTCTGGTGGAGGTGGCGGGGCGCAGGATGCAGAAGGACTTTGAGCCTATTCTTGAGCGCCAACTCCACCATTTGCTCAATGAGGTCCAGGGATTGCGTCATATGGGTCAACGAGACGTACTGGGTATGCATCTGAGCCACAGAGCGGTGGAGGCAGGTTTCCGCTTCGAACACTTGGGGCGCATCATTCACTCCATAATGCATGCAGAGTACAGCCAGATCGTCGATAGGGTACAGGTCACCGTCTTCACGCAGACAGAGATGGTACTGACACTCCTAGAGCGGGCACAGGCCGTCTACCGCGAGCGCGACGAACGTATCGGTTCTCTCACTGATGAAGATGTTGATGAGTTCTACTCCTGCACCATCTGCCAGAGTTTCGCTCCAAACCATGTCTGCATCATGACCCCGGAACGCTGCGGGCTCTGCGGCGCGTACAGTTGGCTGGACGGCAAAATATCTTTCCAGATCAATCCTGCCGGACCCAGTCGACCAATCCGCAAAGACAATGTGCTGGATGCGGCGCGTGGCTCATGGGAGGGGATCAACTCGTTCGTGCACGATGCCTCCCATGGAGCGGTTGAACGCATCGATCTTTATTCTCTCCTGGAGTACCCCATGACTTCGTGCGGCTGCTTCGAATGCATTTCCGGAGTGCTGCCCCTGTGCAACGGCATCTTCACCGTGGATCGCGACTATTCCGGCATGATCCCCATTGGGGTGAAGCTCTCCACATTGGCCGATATGGTGAGAGGCGGAGCACAGACACCGGGTTTTCTGGCCCACTCGCGTCTCTATGTAGGGTCGCCCAGGTTCTTGAGCGGGGACGGCGGCATTCTGCGTTTGGTGTGGATGCCGCGATACCTGAAGGAGTCGCTACGCGCAGAGATCGAGGCGGCGGCTGTAGCTGTCGGCCATCCGGACCTCTGGGAGAAGATCGCTACCGAAGACGATGCGGTGGAGGAAGAAGAGGTCATGAGCTTTCTGGCCCGGGTGGGTCACCCCGCGCTTGATATGGAGGCAATGTTCTAGGGAACGGTGAGGCGGGGTCCCAAACCTCCACCACAATTGCGCTATTGCTGATGCACGTTCATCGTGGAAATGCTGATCTCGTTATCCGGATGGATGGAGTGGTAATACCATTGCTTGGTGTCGAGCGAGTACACGAGGCTCCAGTTTAACCTGCTGGTAAGTACTCGAGTGGTCCCATCGGTAGCCTGGACCTCAATAGCGTATCCGGCGGCTGGGGTCACTGTAATCCTGTTCCCCACGGGTTTGTATATCAGGTTGTCTGCCGGATTCTCCCAGTCAGCGGGGTCAAGGCCGATGTCCTCCCAGGCATGATCACCCCAAGAGCGTGGATAGTGGCCGTGATTCCTGTAAAAGTCGTCTATGAGGCGGATGAGCCCTCCGGAAATATCGCTGAATGTTGACCCCAATGACGTAAGTGAGGTGGCGGACGCCGCTTGTCCGTGGGCTGAGCAGTCCAGCCGATATAGGCTTCCTTCCTGGGTCCAGCTCAGGATCCCACCCGATGGGCAAACCGGGGCGCTGTCGATCAAGCCTTCGCTAATGAGGTCGGCGAAGTCGTCGGTGTGCGTCCCGTGTTCAAGAGTGTATATGACCTGCGCTCGGTCGGCGTGGGCTCTAGTAGTCAGGCAATCGGTTTGCACGGCCTTGGCGCGTTGGCCAAAGAATACAGGGATGGCAGCGGCTGCTATTACTGCGATCACCGCTATGACAACCAAGAGTTCTATGAGGGTGAAGCCGCTTTGCCTACTCAGCGGGGAGTGTGCGCCCAAAACTCTCGCTCCTTGGGGAATTACCCGTTATCGTATGCCGCCAGCGCCGAGGGTGACGGTGAATCCTTGGATATGCATCGGCAGGCGAATCGGATGACTTGAGTTAATCTGGGGTTGGAGATCTTCCAAATGACAAACTTGCCTTCCCGGTGCCGTATGGATCACCGTCATGACAATAAGGGTAAAGGAAAGAATGAAGGTCTATTGGGAGTCGAGAGGGAACGGCACGGCGACGTGGATGAGTAATCCATCTGCATAACCCGGTGGCGGCATCCACGGCGGTCGGGTAGGAAAGGAGAGAGACCCGCTACCGCGATGAGGATCGACGTCGGCTTCAAGGTGCCCCGCAAGATGACTCCCAGTCAGGCCCTGGAATAGATCGCCGACGACGAGCCGGTCAAATTCACCCCGAAATCGGTGCGCGGGCGCAAAGCCATCCTCGACCTCGAGGAGCGCAAGAAGGCCGGGCGGGGGTAGGGAAGGACCGTCGGCGAAGCGCCGGCGACCGGCGCCGGCCAGGGCACGCGCAGCGCTTGACCCATACGCCGGCCATCGTCGGCCCAAAGTCCTATTCTCCGCCGTGTAACCATGTGCCAACGTGGCCCGGATGGATCGACCGCCCAGACTCCTCGATCAGATGCGCGAGGCGCTTTACGCCCGCCACTACAGTCTGCGCCTCGAACGCGCGTACTGTCTCTGGGTGAAGCGTTTCATCTACTTCCACCATCTGCGCCACCCCGCGGACATGGGTGAGCCCGAGATCAACGCCTTTCTCACTCATCTCGCGGTACGTGAGAATGTCAGCGCCTCCACCCAGAATCAGGCGCTTGCCGCACTGCTCTTCCTGTACAGGCAGGTACTTGTGAGGGATGTCGGCGATCTGAAAGGGGTCATCCGAGCGAGGCACACCACGACGGTGCCGGTAGTGATGACACGTGCCGAGGTACGAGACGTCTTGGACCAGCTTGAGGGCGACAAATGGCTGATTGCGTCTGTACTGTACGGTTCTGGGTTGCGGTTGCTGGAATGCCTTCGCCTTCGAATCAAGGATGTGGATTTCTCCCGCTGCAAAATCACGGTGCATGATGGCAAGGGCGGCAAGAACCGCATGACGATGTTGCCAGGATCGCTCGTGAGGCCTCTGCAAGAGCACTTGCGCTCGGTACGGAACACTCACGAGCGAGACCTGGCTGACGGCTGGGGCCGGGTCATGCTGCCTTACGCCCTCGATCGCAAGTACCCAAACGCACCTGGCGACCGGCGCCGGCAGTGGGTCTTTCCCCAGGCCAACCGCTGGAAGAATGCGAAGACGGGGCAAGAGGGCTGGCATCATATCCATGAAACCATGGTCCAGCGGGCAGTGAAAGAGGCCGTGAGTAGAGCAAGCATCACCAAACACGTGGGCTGCCACACCTTCCGGCATTCCTTCGCCACCCACCTGCTGGAGGCGGGATACGACATCCGCACCATCCAAGAACTCCTAGGTCACAAAGACGTGCGCACCACCATGATCTACACCCATGTCTTGAACAGGGGAGGGCAGGGCGTCCGCAGTCCACTCGACCTGACCTAGAGCGGCTTATACAGTCTGGCTAATTGCGGTACGATGAGCGGAGCGGGGAGCGACCATCCCGCTATGGGCGCGGTCTTCCAGCGGTCTTCGTGGGTGGTGTCGGCGTTGTTACACAGACACCCGGGAGCCGTCTATCGGAGTTACACAGACTGGATAATTGTTGTTAGGCCGAGCACGAGCATCGAAACGGATACCGGGGGAGGGGCATGCATCCACAAGCGTTCTTGAAGACGTTCTGGCGCTTGGAACTGCGCCCACAGGTGTTTGTGGCTATGAGCTTCGCACCTCAGTACCAGGGGCGCTTCGACAACGTCATCGCACCTGCAGTCAGAGGTATCACAGTCGGTGATCAACCGCTCTCAGCATTTCGCGTGGACTTGTCCAAGAGCGGCGACTCGATTCTTACGGACATCGTTGACGGAATCGCCCACTCGCAGATTGTGCTGGCGGATGTGTCCAGTGTGGGCAAAGACTCCGTTACTGGCGTGGCCTATCGCAACGGCAACGTCATGTATGAGGTTGGGATAGCTCTGGCGTGTCGGCATTCCAGCGAAGTACTACTCGTCAGGGACGACGAGGATCGTTTCCTCTTCGACGTGAGTTCGATCCCTCACATGAAGATCGACTTCACGAATCCAGCCTCAGCTGTCCCGGCGCTGCAGGAAGCGCTACTCGCACGATTGAGGGAGCGTCAGCTGGTCCAGGACGCGCGCGTCGAACTCGCCCTTGCGGGCATCAGCAACGACGAAGTAGTCATGCTGCGACAGATCGCTGAGTGGGCACCGGGGACGGTCTTCGGACGAATCAGCAAGGGAACCGTCGACTTCTTCGGCATGGCCTCGATACCTCGCCTTCTCGACAAGCAGCTAATTCGTGCGGTCGGACAGTTCGAGGATGGTCAACCGGCATACGAGCCCACGCCGCTCGGTCGCGTAGTCGCCGTGATGGTCAAAGACGGCCTGCGTAAGTTCACTGACACCTCACGAGCAAAGAACGAGGAAGCAGACGCATCCGCCACGGAGCCGGCCTAACCCGCGCTTCCACACAGACGGCGCGTCTCGTACGGTAGACTCGGGTGGCAAGTGCTTGCTGGCGCGCCGCTGCTGACCGGCTGAATCGTTAGCTTCATAACGGTTGACGTATGATGCGACGCGTCATACTATGTGGCTAATGATCAAGTCGTTTGCTGATGCTGAAATCGAGAAGGTGTTTAATCGGGAGTTCTCTCGGAAGCTGGCCGGCGACATCCAATCTGTGGCTTTGCGAAAACTGCGGATGGTCAGTAACGCACATGCCATCAACGACCTTCGCAGCCCACCGGCCAATAGGCTCGAGAAGCTCTCGGGGGCTCGAGAGGGTCAATACAGTATCCGTGTCAACGATCAGTATCGAATCTGCTTCGGTTGGCAAGACGGAAACGCGTACGACGTAGAGATCGTGGACTATCACTAGAAAGGAGGCCTGTCATGACGACCAAGAAGCTTGCGCCGGTACATCCCGGTGAGGTGCTACTGGAGGAGTTTCTCAAGCCCCTGGGCCTGAGCCAGAACAGGCTGGCCTTGAACATCAGCGTACCGCCGAGGCGCATAAACGAGATCGTCTTGGGCAAGCGCCGTGTGACTGCCGAGACGGCGTTGCGTCTGGCGCGGTACTTCGATACGACCCCGCAGTTCTGGCTCGGCCTCCAGGCCGACTATGACCTAAACGTTGCCGAGGATGAGCTAGGGGAGCGTCTTGATCACGAGATCCGTGGTCATGCCGTGGCGGTGCGACGTTAGAAAGCTGACACGCCGTTGCAGCCGACAGCCTGATGGCCGCCGCTGACCGGCTGAGACGTTAGCACCACTCCCCCGAGCCGCGATTGTCACTCTTGCACGGTAACCGTGTAAGCGGTACACTCTTAGCATGATCGCATCGTTCGGGGACCGCGCGACCGAAGACCTCTATCACGGCCGGCCCACGGCGCGGGCGCGGCGCTTCCCGGGCGACGTGGTGGAGGCGGCCCTGGTGAAGCTCGACTCACTCAACGGCGCCGCCTCGATGCTCGACCTGCGCTCGCCGGCGGGCAACCGGCTCGAGGCGCTGAAAGGCGACATGAAGGGTCTGCACGCGATGCGCGTCAACGCCCAGTGGCGGCTTGTCTTCCGCTGGCAGGGCAACGACGCCTACGACGTGCGCCTGACCGACTACCACTGAAGGGAGGCACACCGTGATCCCCGAGAACCGCATCCCCACCCATCCCGGCGTGATCCTCGCGCAAGAGTTCCTCGCTCCGCTGGGCACCTCGCAGGTCGCCTTGGCGGCGCACCTCGGCGTGCCCGTGCAGCGCGTCAACGAGCTCGTGCGCGGCAAGCGCGGCGTCACGCCCGAGACCGCCTGGCTGCTGGCCCAGGCGCTCAACACCACGCCTGAGTACTGGCTCAACCTGCAGGCGGCACACGACCTCGCGCGCAGTCGGCCAACGCAGGCCGTCCGGCCACTCAAGGTCGCCGGTTGAGGTCAGGTGCTGACAGGCGAATCGAGCAGGCGCCCAGGGAGCGTGGTGTACTCTCCAGCCGCAGTCGGCGCAGCTCATTGGCTGAACGTTGGGCAGATGCGACGGGAGTCCTGAAGCGGGGACTGGTCACGCTCCCGGTTCAGTGATGTCGTCCCTGGAATGGCGGGGCTCGGGGAGGACCGATGTTCAAGTTGTTCAGGTCTCCGTATCGGAGGGTCAGTCTGATCCTGATGGTACTTGCGGCCGCTTCAGCTGCGGGTGCCGTTCTGGTCGGTGTAGACGACAATCCCCCGGGCCTCGCCCTCGCTGTACTCGCGGGCACAATGCTCGTGACGGCCTTCGTTCACCATTGGCAATCGATGAAGCGCTTCTTCGTGCTGTCCGTCATCGCGTTTGGCCTGAGCGCGATCATGGTCGGGATTCTCATCGCGATCGACGTCTCGCTCACCGGAGGTCACGTTGCGGAACCCATTGCTACCGCAGTTGACTTAGGTAGCAGCGCCCTCGCATTGATACTTGCGTTCTTGATCGTGCCATCCATACTCGTTGGGCTCGCAGGAGCTCTCGTCATGCTGCTGGTCGCTCGGCAGAAATAGCACTGCCCAACAAGCGCATCGAGCCGACGGCGCGAGCGCCGTGTTATGTAGAGGGCGCATCGGCCGCGGCTGACGCGCTGAGGCGTTAGGCGTCACAGCCCCGTGTTGACCGGTGCCCTCTTTGGGGGTATACTTCGGCTATCCAAACTAAGGGCGGCGTATGATCACGAAGATCCAGAAATGGGGCAACAGCCAAGGGTTGCGGCTTAGCAAGGAACTGCTCGCGGATGTTCACATGGAAGTCGGCGACCCGGTCCATGTGAGTGTCCAGGGAGGTTCGCTCATAGTCACGCCTGCCCATCGTGTACGCGGTGGGCGGAGTTTGGAGGATCTGGTAGCACGTGTACCCGAGGACTATCGGCCGGGAGAAATTGACTGGGGTGCGCCTACAGGCCGCGAGGTCTGGTAGGTGGCGGCCTACGTTCCCCGCAAAGGAGACTTCATCGCGGTGGACTTCGACCCGCAGTCGGGTCATGAACAGAAAGGCCGCCGTCCCGCGCTTGTCGTCAGCAACGATCTCTTCAACAAGGCAACCGGTCTGTGCATCGTCTGCCCGGTGACGAACACCCGCCGAGACTATCCCTTTCACGTATCTGTTCCCGAAGGGCTGGAAGTGACCGGAGTGGTGATGGTGGAGCAGGTGAAGTCGCTCGATTACCGGGTTCGAGGTGTCAAACGCATCGGTCCCGCGCCCGAGCCGGTGCTCGAAGAAGTGCTGGCGATTCTGGACGCGTGTGTGTACTGATTGTCGGCCGCTAACAAGCCGTTGCGGCGGACAGCCGTCGGCCCCCGCTGACCGGGTGAGTCGTTCGACGAGAAAAGCATGGCGACAGTAAAGACCGTAACGACAGCCGATGCTGCCGCTAAGCTGGATGAACTCCTTTGGGTAGTTCTGTGGCAACCCTTGGGCCTGCCGCGCGATATACGCCACACACTCAGCTTGGAAGGCGAGGAATTCGAGTTGCTTGCTCAAGAAAATGGACAAGTGGTCGGAGGACTGGTTGCTGTATGGACTGGAGGTACGGAAATTGAGCTCCGGCATCTGGCCGTCGCGTCTCATGCCCAAGGGCACGGTATCGGCCGCAGTCTTGTCACGGAATTCTACCGTATCGCCAAAACCAAGAACTGCGAACGTATTCATACCATCGCCCGCAATACGTCTGGTGAGTTCTTCAGAATGCTTGGATTTCAAACCGCTCCGGGTCAGGCACCAGAACACCCCATTTTTCGCGAACATGGTATTTCATTCGAACTCATGGAAAGATTCGTCGAACAAGGCACTCCAGCCGACTGCTCAACCGCTGCGCGATCTCGCGGCGGCTGAGTTTTCACGTTAGGCGCCAAAGGAGAGCATATGACAAGAACATGCTTTTATGTAGATAACTCAAATATATTTGTAGAAGGCCAGCGCTACGCAGCAGCTACCGCTGGCGAGGAGCGTTCCGGGTTTCGTATTTACTTCCCAAACTTCGTCAAACTCTGCCTTGGTGGCTCAGCGCCTGATGAGGTAATTTGGGCTGGAAGCATCCCTCCACCTGACGATAGTGTGTGGAAGTACCTACGTGAAGAAATGGCCATCAACCCTCAACTTCTTGAGCGCTCGGGTGCTGGCGAGCAAGAGACAGTAGACCATAGAATTCAGCTATGTATGTACAGGCACGTTCGTAAATACAAGGACGATCCCGGCATTCTAATACTTGCAACTGGTGATGGCAAAGGTTACGAAAACGAGGAAGGCTTCTTATACGACTGCGAAGGTTTTATTAGTCAAGGCTGGAAGCTGCGCCTAATAAGTTGGGAGCACTCCTGTCACCGACGGCTTCGCCAATTCGCGGAGGATCATGGCGAGTTTGTGTCACTGGATAAGCATTACAACCAAATTTCCTTCATCAAGGACGGTCGAGTTGTTCAGCCAATTTAGCTTAATGCCCAACAATTCGCTGCGGCCGACCGCCATCCCGCAGCTTGGCTGCGTGCCGTTGGCGGGTGATCTTGGGCGTTAGAAGTACGCGCCTAGGGGGAATCGTGACCGAGTTGATTGACATGCCCAACGTGGGTCCGGTGCTCGCCTCGAACCTGCGTAACGCGGGAATCGATAGTCCCGAGGAGCTCATTCGGATCGGCTCTCGGAAGGCCTTCGCCCGGATCCGTCAGACGTGCCGACCCCGGGGCGTGCCTTCACATGCTCTATGGACTCGAGGGGGCGATTCAAGGCATTGCCGATTCCCTGCTGACGACCGAGTGCAGGGCCGAGCTCAAGTCGTTTTTCCGTGAACTCGATGGTCGGTAGCGCAACCTCTAACCAGCGTCTGCAGCTGACATCCGGCGTCGCCCGATGCATGGAGTACCATGGACGACGGGCGCGGCCAAGACGCCAAATCTCGAAATCCAACCACGACTGGAGGGGCTGCGCCAGAACAAGGCGACATATTACCGTTCATTCGCCGGCGTGACTACGTCTTCGTCCGGGAGCTCGGACAAGGGGCGTGCGGCCGGACCGTACTCCTGCGCGATGACCTGATTAACGAGCAGTTCGTCTGCAAGAAGTACAGCCCCTACGACGAGAATCGACGACCAGACCTGTATCAGAACTTCGTCCGTGAAGTCAAGATGCTGCACCGTCTCTATCACGAGAACGTTGTGCGGGTGTTCAACTACTACCTGTATCCCGACCGCTTCTCGGGCTACATCTTGATGGAGTTCATCAACGGCTCGGATGTGGAGGGCTACCTTGCCACGAATCCTGAGAGGGTCAACGAGGTGTTCCTGCAGGCAGTCGCTGGCTTCGGCCACCTTGAAGCCAATGGCATCTTGCACAGGGACATCCGACCCCAGAACGTGCTCGTGGGGGCAGACGACGTCGTGAAGATCATAGACTTCGGATTCGGAAAGGCAATCGAGAAGCCAGAGGACTTCGAGAAGAGCGTGAGCCTGAATTGGTGGTGTGACCCACCCGTGGACTTCTCTAGCGACGTCTACAACTTCTCAACTGAGGTCTACTTCGTCGGGAAGCTGTTCGAGCGCATCATTCGGGACAACGGCCTCGGCCAGTTCAAGTACACCGCAATGCTGGAGCGAATGTGCCAGCGTGACCTCGCAGACCGGGTTGCCACATTCTCGGAGATTCAGCGGCACCTCGAGAGCGACCGGTTCTTCGAGATTGCCTTCACGGAAGACGAGACCGCATCATATCGGTGGTTCGCTGACCAACTAGAGGCCTGTCTCTCGAGGATTGAGAACAACACCAAGTACCAGGAGGACTTGGGCAAGGCGATTGCAGCCGTGGACGACGCATACCGCGGCTTCATGCTTGAGGAGTTCGTGCCGGACTCCGCCACTGTTATCAGCTGCTTCGTCCGGGGCGCGTATCGCTACAAGAAGAAGGGGCTACAAGTCGCTGCCGTGAAGGCCTTCCTCCAGATAATCAAGAGCGCGTCACCCGAGAAGCGCCGTATCATCATTGCAAACCTGTACACTCGGCTCGACGCGATTGAGAGATACTGCCTACTCCCGGATGATGAGATTCCGTTCTGACGGGTGGGCCTAACCAGTGGATAACCCGACTCGCTGCGCTCGCGGGTTATCCACGAACGCGTTGGGCGGACGTAGGGGGTTCGGCGACGCGATGCGAGTGGAAGCGATGAGCCAGGATTTCGTACTCTACGAGGCCCTCCTCTGGTAACCGCCGGGCGGCTATTTCCTGTTGGACTACCACCTGCGGCGTTTGGAGTGGTCCGCCTCTTGCTTTCGCTTCGCCATGGACCTCGCTGAGGTGCGAAGACGGCTCTCCGACTACTCCCGGGAGCTGTCTCAAGAGCCACGCAAGGTGTGGCTCGAGCTCGCGGCGAACGGAGCGATGGTGCTGACAGATGAGAGGGTCAAGCCGAGCACGCCGGTTGCGGTCGCGCTCTCGGTGGAACCAGTCGACAGCCACGACGAGTTCCTGCGGCACAAGACGACGCGGCGAGCCGTGTTCGAACGTGCACTGGCGGGCTTTCCCGCCGCCCAACAACCGGATCAGCTGATGGCGCGCAGTAGACTTGTAGGTGCCGGCAGGACCGTCTATCTTCAATCAGCTGCGCACGGCGCAGCTGATCCATGTGCCAGGCAGCGGCACAGCTCGCGCACGAGATGAAGTCATGAACGCCCTCCTTCGCGTCTTCGGCGCGGGCCCCCTCGGGGTTCTGCTCTCTATCGCCTCTATCGGCCTTGCCCTCTGGGCCCGGAGTAGGCCGCCCTCCGGCGCACTCGGGCTTTCCAGTGCCTATCCGATATGCCGTGCTCGCATGCGCAGGCCTGGCCACAGCTGCAGGTCTCGTGTGGTCCTTCCGGTCTTTTCCGGCGGCACAGCGCGGTCGCGGCTTCTGTGTGGAAGGCGCATATCGGTGGGTCCGTCATCCCTTGTACGCGTCCTTCATCACTCTCGGTGCCCCCGGCCTGCGCAGGCGGGCATGCGTCTGGCGATGAAGCGCTCGATCCCTTGGGCGGTGTGAGCCGGGCCGCCGCGGAGTTGGGCATGTACGACCTCGCCGGTCTCAGGCAGGACGGCCAAGAGAGGATGGTATCCGCGCACGTGGGCCGGTGCTTATCTAGCGAGTTCGGAGTCAAGCCGGTCATTTGCCGACGGTGGTATCCTATGGTGTAGAGGAGGTGTAAGTGGTGACTACGCAGGGAATCCAATCCGATCCCGCCGTCATGATGGGCAAGCCGGTCGTCGTGGGTACCCGCATCACCGTTGAGCAGATCCTTGGGGAACTCGGCGCCGGTCGTTCTGTAGAGGAACTCCTGGAGGCACACCCGCGCTTGACTCGCGAGGGCATCCTGGCGGCCCTGCGCTTCGGCGCGGAAGTCATGCACGCTGATGTTGTCTATCCTCTCACCAAGTCCGTGGCGTGAGGCTCCTTGCCGATGAGGGCGTCGATGCCCAGACTGTCGTTCGCCTGCGCGGTGATGGTCATGACCTCGCCTACGTCGCTGAGCTTGCGCCCGGCATCACCGACGACGCTGTGCTCGACTTGGCCAATGCCGAAGCGCGCCTCCTCCTCACTACTGACAAGGACTTCGGCGAACTCGTCTTTCGCCTGCGCCGTTCGCCCTGGGGAGTCCTCCTGCTGCGACTCACCGGCCTTACTCCGGAGACCAGGGCCGAAGTCGTCGCCCAAGCCGTCGCTGCACATGGCGAGGAGATGACCGGCGCCTTCGCAGTGGTCTCACCGGGAGCGGTCCGGATCCGAGCCCAGGCTGGTCGGTGACCCATAGAACACGCGGGCCGAGCAGGAGTCGCGATGACGCCGCGGCCCATCCTCTTTCTCCGGTGTAGCCCGCCGGGCAGAAGAGCATCCGGTGCCGGTTTCATGACCTGAGGCAGTATGCCTATATCGGCAGATACACGCACGCGAGACGGTTGTTGCGTCAAGGGATGCCGGTCAAGGTGGTCTCCGAGGGACTGGGTCATGCTACCGCCTCGATTACCCTGGACGTCTACTCTAATGTGCTACCCGGCATGCAGGAAGCGGCGGTCAAGAAGTTCGACGCCCTCTTCGATCGTGCGGTAGGGGAGTAGCCCAGTTCCCTCCCTGCCTTGGTGCTCAATACTTCTTTGGGCCACGCCAAGAGGGAAGGAGCCCTACCATGACGAGGAGCTACAAGCTGACCGAGAGCCCGGTCCCCGTGCGCCGCACCGAGAGCCTCTACGCGGACATCATCGCCGACTTTGTGGCTCAGGAGGCGGAGTCTGTGCAGGTAACCATCGAGGGGATAAAGCCCGCGACGCTGAGGGCCGGACTCAGGCGGGCGCTCAAGGGGAAGGAGGGTGAAGGCGTGAAGCCGGCGCAGATAGGTGAGATGACTTACGTGGTCCGCGTTTTGGCCGGGTAGCTCTCGACTCCCCTACCATCAGGGGGCGACTACTCCAATCTCAGTACCTGAAGAGCCACCCAGTCGGGTTCGTTGTGAGGCATTGGTTCGATCGCCGGACTGACGGTGAGCAACACGGTGTCACCGGAGACCTGCACTGATCCGACCTGACCTTTGGGAACCAGGCCTGCGATGTCCACCCACCGCAGATCGGGAAGGTGAAGGGCAATAAGATCCGACCCCGGATGCTGGGAAGGATCGGCCGGCCGAGCAGGCATCACCAAACACGTGGGTTGCCACACCTTCCGGCATTTCTTCGCCACCCACATGCTGGAGGCGGGATACGACATCCGCACCATCCAAGAACTCCTAGGTCACAAAGACGTGCGCATCACCATGATCTACACCCATGTTCTGAGCCGCGGTAGTGGGGGCGTGCGTAGTTTGCTTGACTCGCTGCAGGGTGCCTCCGAAGCGGAAGCTGCCCGCCAAGCCGATTGGGGGGGATACCTCGTAACCCGAGATGCGCGTTATGCGAGCACCGGATGCTGCCGCAATGGAGAGGCGCCGACGGCGTAATGGTTGTTGGACCGAACCGGCGTCATAGGACCCAGAGAACGGACGCTTGAGGTCGCGGCTCGAGTGGTAGGATGTGATTATACAGAATATGAGGAGGCTGGGCATGTCATCCAAGGCGCGCGACCGGCGTGTTGTATCTTCGTTACCAGAGCGAAAAGTCGTTGAGGTGTTCAAGGCGATGCAGTTAGGCCAGGCTGCGCAACGCGAGCACTTCATCAAGATGGGTGACTTCGGTCAGATGCGTACCCAGCCAACCTATTACTCCATCGAGGTGACTGGCACTGTTGACAGCATTGACTGTCGATAGTCATGCCAAACCTAAAGATGCTCCAAGACGAGCTTAAGGCGAGCGGCAGTCCACAGGATGCTCTGCGGCGCAAGTATATCCAGCTGCTCGCGCAGAAGACCGGACGCAACGTCATCGTTTACTACTCTGGCTGGCTGCACAAGGTCGGTCTTCCCGCCGAATTGTTCTCGCTGAACGACGCGGACAAGAACGGCTTCATGTCCGCTATACACAAGCTAGATCGTAGCAAGGGCTTGGACCTTGTTCTCCACACCCCAGGCGGCGAGATCGCCGCGACCGAGTCCTTGGTGGACTATCTGCGCTTGATGTTCGACACCAATATTCGCGCGGTCGTCCCGCAGTTGGCGATGTCTGCTGGGACCATGATCGCACTCTCTTGTAAGTCGATACTCATGGGAAAGCAATCAAGCCTAGGCCCCATCGACCCGCAAATCGGCGGGATTCCGGCGCACGGTGTCATAGAGGAGTTCGAACGCGCGAGTCAAGAGATCGCTGCTGATCCAAGCAAGATACCTGTATGGCAGCCCATCATCGCGAAGTACACTCCCACGCTCGTCGGCGAGTGCGAGAAGGCCACGCTGTGGGCGCAGGAAATCGTAAAAACGTGGCTAATCTCCAGCATGTTCTATGGCGACGCGGAGGCTGAGAAGAAGGCAGAACGGATCGTGACGGAGCTCTCGGATCACGCCGAGACCAAGTCACACAGCCGACACATATCGACGGAAAGAGCCCAGGAGATCGGCGTCGTGGTCGAACAGCTTGAGGATGACAACGAGCTGCAAGACGCAGTCCTCTCACTCCATCATGCTTGCGCACTTACGCTGTCCTCGACTGGGGCCGTAAAGATCATAGAGAACCACGACGGCACAGCCTACATCCAGCAGGTGACTATTCAGCCTGCACAGTAGCGGCAGAGTAGTTTAACAAGCAGTTTGATTGAACTAACTTACTTCGTTTGCGGTTCAACGCCGGTCGCTTAGCACAGCAGAGGGAAACAGGGGAGCCATGTATCTCATTGTCGACTGTGAGACGAACGGTCTGCCCCGGGATTGGCGGGCTCCAATCACTGACTTGGATAACTGGCCTCGCGCCGTGCAGATAGCATGGTCTCTCTACGACGATCAGCATCGTCAGGTCCGCTGCGCCACGCGCCTGATTAGACCGGACGGTTTTACCATCCCACCTGAGGCTGCTCGGATTCACGGTATCAACAACAAGCAGGCTCTGCGGGATGGCTTTCCCGTCCGCGACGTTCTGTACGAGCTGCACCTCGCCGCTCAGCACGCCCAGTACTTCATTGCTCACAACGCCGGCTTCGACGGTGCGGTCATAGCGGCAGAGTTCTTCCGTCAAGGTTGGCAGCCGCCGCTCACCCCGGACTGCATGATCTGCACGATGAAGAGCAGTACGGAATACTGCCGTCTGCCCGGTGGACCGCGCGGCTACAAGTGGCCCAAGCTGGAGGAGCTGTACGCGCTGCTCTTCGGCACTGAGTTCGCCGGGGCCCATGATGCCGGAGTGGACGCAGCGGCGTGCGCCTGCTGCTTCTTTGAGCTGAAGAACCGCGGGGTGATCGCTGTCTGAACGGATGTGCGTGTCAAGTCCAGGCATCAAGCTGATGCTCACAAAGGTTCCGCTGTCCTGAAGCCTTGGGGCACGAAGCATATGCGTCAACAGTAACGCGGCATTGAACGCAGACGACAGTCGTTCCGCGATGGTCCGCTGTCGGCCACTATTGCAGTCTCAACGGGAGCGCCACCATACCAGTTGTATGTCGAGCGTTCTTGTTACAGTTCATTCGTGGGACTATGGGGCGGGTTGTGCAGCCGCTCTGATAAGGCCGCTCTTAAGCTGCATTTTGAACCGACCTCTCAGTATACTCAGTACAGCTACGCTGTACGGACTTTGATGGTTTGCATGGACGACCCAAGCAAGAAAAGAGTTTCAAGCCCAATCTCTACCGGCAACGAGGGTGTATTCTTCGAACAGCACGTGGCAGCGTACTGGCTGGCTCAGCTCCTCGTCCGAAGCATCCCGCCCATCCTGACCGACAGAGTTGTCACCAAAGTCTATTTTCAGACCGAGCATCTGGGCTTCAACACCGACGATTTCCTCATTGTCTGCGCGCGTGCGGGCGCACCGACCGCACGACTCGTCGGGCAGGTGAAGCGTAGCTTCACCATCAGTGCTGTCAACGACGAGTGTGAGAAGGCGATTGGCGATTTCTGGAAAGACTTCAAAAAGGCCGACCCGTTCAATCCTGAGCACGATCGCATCGTCCTCGTCACCCTGCGCGGCACGAACACGCTTCTCGATAATTTCGTCGGACTGCTGGACTGTGCCAGAGGCGCGGCAGACGGTGAAGACTTCCAACGGCGGCTGTCCCTCGACGGGTTCATTTCGAAGAGGTCGGTGGACCAGTGCAACCAGATTTGCAGGATCGTCAGCGCACTGGAAGAAACCTGTATCACTGCTAAAGATCTGTGGCCTTTCCTACGTGTGCTTCACGTCCTGAGTCTCGACCTGCACACCTCAACGCGCCAGACCGAGGCGCACATCAAGACGCTGCTCGCCCTCAAAATGACCGATTCGGATCCTGCCGCGAGTGCTGATGCCGCGTGGGATGCTCTTCTGACCTTCGCGAGCAAGGTCGGACCGGCAGCACGGAGCCTGAAACGCGCCGACCTCCCAGCCGCTCTCGTCCAGGCGTACGGCGAGGTGAACGCGCACGAGCAGCGCATACTGACGACACTGAAGGACCACACGGAATTGGTTCTGCAGAAGATCCGCACGACGATTGGGCCTGCTTTCCACCTGCGGCGCGCTGGCATCGTTCACAAAGTGCTTGCGGCCATCGAGGCAAAGCAAGTCGTCCTGATCACGGGCCCGGCAGGCGGCGGCAAATCCGTCATCGGGAAGGAAGCGGTAACCTTTCTCTCCCGCGAATTCTTCACCTTCGGGTTCCGGGTCGAGGAATTCGCCGTCGCCCACATCGACGAAACACTCCACAACAGCCAGATTCCGGCGCGTGCCACAGAGCTTCAGGCCATCCTCGGCGCACAGGGCCGCAAGGTACTCGTGATCGAGAGCGTCGAACGCCTGCTTGAGAAACCGACGCGCGACGGGTTCAGCGACCTCATGACGCTCGCCCAGTCCGACAATGGCCTCAGCATCCTCATGACCTGCCGCGACTATTCTGTGGAGCAGGTGAAGGCCAGCTTTCTCCAGCCAGCGGGAATTGATCCCGCCGTCGTCAAGGTCCCGCCGCTCGACGATGCCGAGCTGAAGGAAATCGAGACCGCCTTTCCGTCTCTGGCAGTGCCGCTCGCCAAACCGGTCCTGCGCGAGATCCTGCGCAACCCGTACTTCATCGACAAGGCGTTGCAGATTCCGTGGGATGCGGGTCGCCCGCTCCCGGAGAACGAGCGTGATTTCCGCGCCCTCTTCTGGCGGCAGATCGTGCGGGCGGACCAGAACCCGGCATACGGCATGCCGCGTCGGCGCGAAGAAGCTTTGCAGGAATTGGCCGTGCGCAGGGCGCGTGCCCTGTCGGATTACGTGCCGGCAACGGAACTCGACGCCGCAGCCATTACTCTCCTCAAACAGGATTCCCTGGTTGTTTCACCGGGCACCAATGCTTTGCTCGTGGCGACTGCGCACGACGTCCTTGAGGACTGGGCCATCCTGCAATGGATCGAGGAGCAACACCTCACGGATGAGACGTCGTTTAACGCCCTGTCATCCGCGGTCGGCCCGCACCCGGCCGTCCGCCGTTCCTACCGCAAATGGGTTGCGGAACTGGTCGACCGCGACGCACCCGCAGCGGACCGGCTGTTCAGCGCGGCCATCGCGCAAGCCGACGTGCCTGCCCAGTTCCGTGACGATACGTTGGTCTCGCTGCTCAAGGCGCCGTCGGCGTCAGAATTCCTGACGCGGCACGAGGCCGAGCTACTCGCCAATGACCGTGCGATCCTCAAGCGGGTCATCCACCTGCTGCGTGTCGCCTGTGTGACATCTCCCTCGTGGCTCGCCGACGTGCGCGGCCACAGCTCGATCCTGAGCGTGCCGGAAGGCGCGGTCTGGGCAACCGTCGTGGGACTGGTGCACCGCAACATAGGCAGTTTCGGACCGGAAGACACACCGCTGCTTCTCGCGTTGATCGAGGATGCCGTGCGGGGCGTCAGCTGGTGGGCACCCGACATCGACGGGGCCGAACATGTTGCCGGCATTGCCCATTGGCTCCTCTCGTGCTTTGACTACTATGGGGGAGGGGATACGCGCCAACGCATTCTGAAGGTGATTGCGAAGATTCCGAACGCCGACCCCGCGCGCTTTGAAGCCGTCCTACGCGGGCAGATCAAGGAAGGGCGCCGCCGCGATCCCATTGCCGAAGAATTCCGCAGCATCCTCCTCGCAGGCCTGGACGGTGCACCCGCCGCCCGTGACCTGCCGGACCTCTTGATCTCCGTCGCCCTAGATACCTTCCTAGCCACGGAGGAATATCTGTGCGCGGAACCCTATGGCCGCTCATCCATCGACGTTGACCTTTACTTCGGCATCAAAAAATACCTGGCCCATGATTTCTTCCCAGCCAGCGCCTTCAGGGGGCCGTGGATCAACCTGCTCACGCACCAGCCGAGAAAGGGTCTCGAGTTCCTGATCCAGGTCTTCAACCACAGTGCCGAGTGGTACGCGCATCCGCGCCTCCCTGACCGCTTTGAACCCGCGTGGGAAATCGAGCTCACGTTTGCCAACGGGACGACGCGCAAGCAGTGGGTGAACCCGTGCCTCTGGGGCCTGTATCGCGGCACATCCGTCGGGCCCTACTTGCTCCATTCGTTGCTGATGGCCTTCGAGAAGTGGTTGCTCGATTACGCTGAATCCCATCCCGCGGGACTCGACGCGGTGCTGCTTGAGATCCTCCAGCGCAGCGATTCCGCCGCGCTCGCAGCCGTCGTCGCAAGCGTCGCGACCGCTCACCCGCATCGGTCAGGCGAAGCCCTTCTGGTGTTGCTGTCGGTGCAGGATTACGTCGAGATCGATCGCAGCCGTATGGCCGGCGAGCACCAGACCTCGAGCCTCACGGGATTGTTCCCGACCTTCCGCGCTGAAAACAAGATCTACGAAGAGGAGCGGAAGAAGTCGAACGCGCTGCCGCACCGCAAGCACGACCTTGAGGCGGCCATCGCAAACCTGCAACTCGGTCCTTTAGCCCCGCGGGTTCACGCCATCATCGATCGCCACATCGCGGCGCTGCCCCCGCCGGACAAGCGCAACGAACGGGATCTCACATGGCAGCTCGCCCTTTACAGGATGGACCTGCGCCAGTACGACGTGGCCTCTGATCAGTCCGTTACGAACGAAGCATCGGCAGCGGATAAAGAGGAACCTCCAAAGAATTACATCCGCCTCGAACCCAAGCCTCCGGCTCCGGAAGTTCAGCAACTCATTGACGAGAGCACGAAGAAGATGGGCAAGATGAATGCCCGTTTGGGCGTTTATGTCTGGGCCAACAGGATTTTTCAACGCGAGACTGGCTCTGCGGATCCTGCTCTGTGGCGTGAAAAGCTGGCAAGCGCGAAGGGCATGGATCGCGACGTAGAGCATCCCGATAACACCCACAACGCTCCCGGATTCGTGGCTGCCATCTGCGTGCGTGATCACTGGGATGAGTTATTCCCGGAAGAGAAGGAGTGGTGCATCGACGTCATCTGCTCTGAGATCTCCAGACACGCGGACCAGCGGGGAACCATCGACCGCGTGCAGCGGTTTTCGATGCTGGCTGATCGCCCCTGTGCCTCCGTCGTGCCGCTGTTGCTCTCCAAGCCGCTGACGGAAACCCAGACGCCGCGCGTGCATGAAGCCTTTGTTGTCGCGCTAACCCATCCGATCGACGAGGTCCGTTGGCACACTACCTGGGGCATGAACGCCGAGTTTTGGGCTGCCAACCCCGCTCTTGCCCTGCGCACCGTCAATGCCATCGCAACCGAGGCCGCTCTTGCCGATCGCGACTGGAACGCCGAAGAGAAGAAGCGTTACGAGAAGCGGGGCACACTGGGCGTGATCTCCGCCGCGGCAGCCGCAGACGTTCGCAGGCGGTTCTGGACTGAAGGGGAAATCGCTGAAGATGCGCATGTCGGGTTCGACATCAGTGGAATATTCGGAGCCAAGGCGCACGCGAAGATCCTCACGATCCTGAGTCAGGTTCCAAACGAGCCTTTGGCCGTGGCCGCGCACCGACGCGCGAGCGAAGACCTCGTGGAGTGCTGGGACCGTCGGCACGATCCTTCTCCCGATCGGCCTGACAGGCATTTTGAGAGCGAGCAAGCAATATCCGACTGCATTCAGCGATTTGCGATGCGCACGTCAGATGGGAATGCTGCACAGGTCTTGCTGCCGATTCTCGATGCTGTTGATCGACATCCGCGCGAGACCCACTGGGTTATTCAGGGGTTAACGAGCATTGAAGACAACAAACCCAATACGCCGCATTACTGGTTCCTATGGAACCTGTTTGCCGAGCGGGTCAAGCGCGCCGAGTGGCTCGCGCATCTGGACACGGAACATCCTGATGGCAGCGAAGTTCTGTCGGTGATCTTTCTGACTGCGTGGTGGAAAGATAACGTCCGCCACTGGCGGAGTCTTGAAGGCTATGCGCACAACGTGGACGCGCTCTTCAACGCGCTGCCGTCGGTCTGGATCGTGCTAGATAGCTACGTGCGCTTTCTCTATCACATCGGGGAGCGGTCCATGCCTACTGCCTTCGTGCACGTCGCAAATGCACTCGGACGCGGAGATCCCACCGATATGCTGCGCGAGTCCAACACCGTCTTCATGCTCGAAGTTCTTCTCCAGCGGCATGTCTACGCACGGCCGATGGAACTTAAGCGCGATCCGGCCCTGCGCAAGGCGGTCCTGGACGTGCTCGATGCTCTTGTCGCGAGTGGTTCTTCCGCCGCATTCAGGATGCGGGACGATTTCGTTACGCCGGCCATCTGACACTCTGCAATCTCTTTCCCTTCGTTTTGTCGATTCCCCCCAACCTCGCTCTCGGGCAGTGGCCGCACGGGAGGTTTGAGGTCTCGGCCGACCACAGCCTATTCATCATAACCGCTCCTGAACTTGCCCCCTTCCCGGCCCGGTTCGGCTTTCAGCGCGGTAGAAGAGCCACTTCACCACCTCGGCCGCCAACACGTAGGTGGCGATGATCGCGCCGATGACCGCGAAGACCACGGGCCGAAGGCCTGCGAAACCCAAGGGGCCGCGCAGCGGCGTGAAGGGGAGCACCATCACCGCCGCCACTACCACCAGAGTGGCAATCAGCAGCTTCCAACTGGGGGTGCTGCGGAAGATCGATCTGCGCGTCCGGATGACGAGAACAACCAGCGATGCCGAGATCACCGATTCGATGAACCATGCCGTGCGGAACTCCGCCTCCGCAGCGTGGAAGATGAACAGCAGCACGCCGAAGGTGGCGCTGGTGGCCGTGAGGCTTCGGGTGGGGGGAGGTTGCAGTCGCGGAAGTGCGTGGGTGCTCGCTGGTTTCTGTCTATCCGCTCGGGGTTGTAATATGAAGATTGGGTTGAAATTAGGTTGACATTTGCTTGTCTAGGGCATGACAGCTGTGAAGCATTTCTGGGCTTCCGGAAGTGCTTATATCTGCGGGGATGTTGTGGCCTAACCGGATCTCGCCACCGACACTTGATGATTGAGGGATTGCATGACAGTGGAGTTCGGTATGTGGCGTATCGACCAGGGCCTCCGTGCGCTCACCTTCAGCCCGCTTGAGATTGAGGCTCATTTGGAAGACATCCTTGACGAAGACATCACCGTGGCAGCTCCCAACTGGATGGTAATCGGACGGCAGGTGCCGACCAGCCACGGCAAGTTCATCGACCTTCTTGCCATAGACCCCGATGGCAACCCGGTCGTGTTGGAGCTCAAGCGGGATACCACCTACCGGGACATCGTGGCTCAACTGCTCGATTACGGTTCTTGGGTGAAGGACCTGCGGACGGAACACCTGGTTAGCATCTTCGATGCCTACCAGAAGAAGTATCACCCGGAGCGAATCAGAGAGTCACTGGACCAAGCGTTCTGCACTCGGTTCAAGGTCAAGGCGATGCCCGAGGACCTTAACACTGCCCACCAGCTGGTGATCGTAGCATCCAGTCTGGACCCCGGCGCTGAGCGCGTGGTGAGGTATCTGGCCGTGACCTACGGCGTAGAGATAAATGCCATCTTCTTCTGTGCCTTCAGAGACGACGAACGTGAATACCTGGCCCGCGCTTAGCTGAACGAGTCATCCATGGTGGAGTCGAAGCCGACCGACTCCTTGGGTGAATGGAACGGTGAGTATTACGGCTCTTTTGGGGTGGACGAACACATGGTCTGGGAGGAAGCGGTCAAATACGGCTTCTTCTGCGCTCAGGGTGGCTCTTGGTATACGAAGACACTGTTCCTTCTTCAGCCTGGAAGCAGGCTGTGGGTGAACGTACCGGCAATCGGCTACGTAGGTGTTGGCGAAGTCTTGGAAGAAGCCGTAGTTGTCGATGACTTCATGGTGGCAAACGACGCGGGACAACAAGTGCGACTTATAGACCTGCCGGTCAAGGCTGCAGGGCTGAACAAAGCCGCAGATGACGATAAGGCTGCCTACCTGGTTCGCATGAAGTGGCTGAAGACCGTCCCGGTCAGCCAGGCCGTCAGGGAAAAGGGGTTCTTCGGTAACCAGAATACTGTAGCCAAGCCACGAGTCTCGAAGTGGGACTTGACGATCGAACGTCTGAAGCAGCGGTTCGACATAGCATAGGGCGCGAGGTTTGTGACGCCGGGCGGCATCTCGAGCTTGACTTGAGGTCCATAATAGGGATGTTGTTTCCGGGAATGCGCTCTGACCAGCGGGTATTCAATACTGACAGAGACACCCGTAGAGCAACTGTTTCTTGACGACCTACCTGGTCTACCGTAGCGTCTCTGGACTGTGGACTGTCACCGGCATCGTCGGTGGCGTTCTTCCGGTCGGTTGGCACACATAGTTGGCACACATAACTCATGCTATCCGAGACTAGGGCAGCAGGACTTGACGCGGTTGACAGCGTCGTGTTCTTCGGTTACCCCGGCTGGGCTATTCGATACCGTCAACTTCTTCCCCGTACTGCGCCGGGCACTGTGGCGGAGTGCAAATACCGAGAGACAGGGGACAAAGAGGTGCACTGGGTCTGCGCTCCGTGCTGGGTGGTCTGCCGGGCTCGCTCGTGCAAATGTCCCCGATGGACTACCCTGCGACCACGCTAATGCGACGCACCAGTATCTCGCTCGTCTCGTCTGTCAAGAGCCCGTCTTCTGCCATTCCTTCGAGATGGAGCTCCACCATGCCATCCACCGTTACCCGGCCGGGTTTGGTCGGGTGCTTATATTGACGGTGGCTCCCGGTTTGGGATACCTGGTACCAGGTATCGTCCAGAAGTAGCTTGATGGTGTCTCTGACTTTCATCACAAGCATACACTGTCGGGGTGGCTCTGCCGTGTCATAAGACCATGGTTGGAGGTAGGCGCCGTGGGGTTATTTGTGATGCGGATTTCATGGATGGAAGCCCCGTGGTTCTGGAATGCGCCCCCCGATTGATACCAGCTAGACTGAGAGTCCTTGAATGGCCGTGAAGGCCGGAAAGGACGATCGTCGATGTCCAAAGGAAAGAGGCATACGCCCGAGCAGATCGTGAGATTGCTCCGGGAAGTAGAGGCCGGCCGTGCCGCCGGTCGTCACATTGCTTGAGATTTGTCAGGATCTCGCCATCTCTGAGAAGACCTACTATCGCTGGAAGCAGCTCTACGGTGGCATGACCACGACCGAGCTTCGGCGGCTCAAGGAGCTGGAAGCCGAGAACCTGCGCTTAAAGAAGCTGGTCGCCGATCTCTCCCTAGATAACGCCATGCTCAAGGAGCTGGCCGAGGGAAACTTCTAAGCCCGGCCCGTCGCCGCCACGCTGTGAATCGCCTGATGAGCGAGTTTGCGCTTTCCGAACGCCGGGCTTGCCGCCTGGTCGGGCAGAACAGATCAACCCAGCGCTACCTCTTGGAGATCCCGGCAGACGAGCCGGTGATCCTCGCCCGTATGCAGGCGCTCGTGCGCAAGCATCCCCGCTACGGATATCGGCGCATCTGGGCCCTGCTACGCCGGGAGGGTTTCCAGGTGAACCGCAAGCGCATTTATCGTCTCTGGAAACGGGAGGGCTACAAGGTGCCCCAGGTGCAGCATAAACGTCGCCGCCTCGGCAGCGGCGAGAACGGCTGCGCCCGCTTCCGGCCCGAGTACCCCAATCACATCTGGGCCTGGGACTTCATCTTCGACCGGGATGAGCGCTGCCGGTCTCTCAAATGGCTCACGGTGATCGACGAGTTCACCCGCGAGTGCCACACCCTGCGCCCCGAGCGTCATCTCACCTCGCTCGACGTGATCGACGAGCTCATCCGCCTCATGAACCAGAAAGGAGCGCCCGCCCACGTACGCAGCGACAACGGACCGGAGTTTATCGCCAAGGCCATCAGGAACTGGCTTGCCCGCGCCCAGGTGGGCACCCTCTACGTGGAGCCGGGTGCTCCCTGGGAGAACGGATATGCCGAAGCCTTCCAGTCTCGGCTGCGTGATGAACTCCTGAACGTCGAGAGCTTCGCCAACCTCAGGGAAGCCCAAGCCCTCGCCCGCATATGGAAACGCGACTACAATGTGGAACGGCCGCACAGCTCGCTCGGGTACCTCACCCCGGCCGAGTTTGCGGCCCGGCAGCCTGACCTTCCGCTCGGGGATATGCCCCTCGCTCCAGGTCAGGCTCCAACAAGCAATGAACAACGGACTCTCATTGCTGCTGGTACATAAAAGGGGGGCGGGCCAGTTCCTCGTTGGCCGCCGGTTCCTACACGCCCGCAGCGCGGGGGTATTGAGCGCCTAGTCTGTCTCCCGGCCGACGCTGCTCACCTGTGTCGGCTGTGCCACTACCCGAGGACCGCCCCTCCGCGGGCAAGCAAGATATACTTCTCCAATGGCTTCGGAAGGCGTCCGCGCGCCCTCCACGGCCGTGCCGGTCGACGAAAGGAGCGATGCCGTGGCCCTCAGCGGCCTTCAGGTCTATAAGCTGTTGCCCAAGACCAACTGCAAGGATTGCGGGTTTCCAACGTGTATGGCCTTTGCCATGCAGCTGGCGGGGGGCAAAGTGGAGATCGAGAAGTGCCCGCACGTGAGCCCCGAACTGGCGGCAGAGCTGGGCGAGGCGGCGGCTCCCCCCATCCGCAAGATCACGGTAGGGGTGGGCGAACGGGCGGTGACGGTGGGCGAGGAGACCGTCATGTTCCGGCACGAGCGCCGGTTTGAGCACGCACCCGGCCTGGCGCTGCTGCT
>JAAYZX010000048.1 GCA_012514635.1 Actinomycetota bacterium | reverse complement strand
TCTCGTAGGCGCACGTGTAGTGCCCCACGCACTTGGTCCACGTTGGATCGTCAGTCAAGCCCGGCAGATCCTGGTGCTGGCCCGGGCGGAGGCGCTGGCGGCTTTGGGGGAGCACAACAGGGGCGTGGAGCTGGTGGAGGAGTGGATGCGGAAGGCAGAAACAGCCATGTCGACGAGCCAATGAACTCCCAGCCGAAGACCATCGAACAGTAGGTAGTACCGGCACGGCGGCAGATGCTGAGGAATTGATATGTGACCACAGACTGAGCCGAGTACCAGGCCTAATAGCAAAGGGGAACTCATATATCAGTTCCCCTTTGCACAAACTGTTTACACTCCTCTCAAATCATCAACTGTCAATACTCTATCCCAAATCACATATATTCTTGTTACTGCTGCATCTTCTCTTGATTTCCTTTGCCCGCTTATTCGGCAAATATGTCACCGTACCAAGTGACGAACGGAGTAGGAATTACAGCCTGATAGAGACTATCGGACATGTCATAGCAGTCCCCGTAGTATTCGCTCGTCTGAGACAACCATGTTCTACTTGGCGTAAAACAGGCTATAGTGGTAAACATGCAATCGTCTTCACCAATACCAGATTCGCTCTCTGTTCCGGCTGCTGTTCGATAATCAGTGTACCAATACAGGTTATATACCATTGGGGTGCCGTCAACATATATGTGCCATCTATTCGAATCCTCGGAGCTTTGTGCTATCTTCATTTCGTGATTAACGACACCGTTCGTAATAAGTATATCATCATACTGCATCGGCGCATCTGAATATGTGACAGCCCACCTGTAATACGCAAAAGCGCCCTCTATATAATTCTCAACTTGTACACCCCATCTCAATCCACGATTGGCACCCGCTTTGTTGACCATTTTAACTCTACCGGCGTTGATCTGGGGTGAGATACTGAGGAAATAGCCGTTGTAACCAACGAGGTATTGACCATAGACGTAGGCTTTACATCCTTTGAGTCCCTCCCAGGGGTTTTCGACTCTCACTAAAGCCTGGGCGTGCGCGGGTGGGACCAAAAACAGCAGCATCGAAACCATGGCGATCAAGAGGAAGAAGCGCGGTTTCACAAGTGTCTCCTTTTCTCTCCCTTCACAGACACCGTCCTGCGCGTGCCTTACCCATCAGTCTTTTTAGTATCGATCACGATATGCCGATAGCCGTCCTCACCCTGCACCACTCTGAAGGGCGTCCCCTCTGACCACACCTGATTGAACAAGTCGAGCTCAGACGGGTCAAGGAACGCGGGAGCGTTGAAGCTGAACTGGTCTTTGCTTTCGAGCGGCACCGGTTTGCGTGACCCGTACTCCGCATCGGGGACATGGATGCCATCGGGAATGCGGTCGGGCATATTGATCCCCATCACGTTACCGTCTTTGTCAAGGATGACCTCGCCGCCTTCCTCCCACACCCGTTCGGCGATCTGGAAGGCAAATTGTCCCTGACGGGCCTTCTCCTTGATATCCGCCGGTGCCGGCCCCCTGCCTGCCACAGGCAGCGTACGAGGAGTGGCCATTTCTTCTTCCGTCTCCTCCTCACCGGCAACCCCCGTATCAGGGGTTTGAGCAAATGTCGTCTCCGTTGTTACGGGAATGGAGGTGGTGCTGGTCGCTCCCAGGGCATCACCTTCTTGGGCGACAGTCGCCTCCGATGAACTGATCGGGCTTTGTGCCGCCAACCCGATTCCCCCGTTCGCCACCACCGCCCAAGTGACAGCTGCGACGGCCAAGACAACACCGAGGCCCACAACCAACGATCTCCCTTTCATCCGGAACCTCCTTCGCTACGACCGCTTCTTCTCGTTGCCAGGTGGTCAACACCGACAACTCCTTGACCACAGGCGCCTCTCTTCATCCGTCTTTCCACCCGACTCTGGTTCATAAAAGCGATGCTCTCTACAGAGGCAGCTATATATCAGCAGACCTATTAATAGGATAAGGCACATTTTGCTTGATGGCAAAAGCCTGAACCGGGAGGCGGCCGGCTTTAGCTGGATAGCCGAGTCGCTTTCGCATCCCGGATCAATCGGTCACCCTTTCGGCGCCTGGCGCCACTGCAATCCCTCTCGCTTGGCCCATCACTTCGTATATGTCAGGACGAGCCCCCGGCATTTCAGCAGTTACGGTTGCGATTGCGATAACTCCCGCATTTTGCGACCTTTTCTTTTCTGGCTACCGAGCTGAAGTGGGTCGATGAATGGCGATACTTCCCGGCTGAGTGACATCGGCAGACGAGGGAACGGTTGCCGCAGCCTCCTCGGCCTTCTTGATTTCGCCCTCTGCCTTGGCCGATTGCACGACCTGGCCTTCGGGAGCAAAGAGGAGCGCATGTTGGCCGTCTACTAGGCGCAGAGGCTCGACGAGCAGAAC
>JAAYZX010000047.1 GCA_012514635.1 Actinomycetota bacterium | reverse complement strand
TTCCCTTCCCGAGCATTCCGTTCAGAACCCGGTCACCACGCTGGCTCCCAGTGACCTGCCCGGCATCGCGGCCAGGATGAGGCCCTTTGTCGGACAGTTGGGGACATGCCCGGCAGTGGATACTCCGGACAGCCACAACGCAGGTGATTTCGGTCAATTTCTCATTGGAGCGCCTCATGAATATGGCATCCAACCGGAAGGCATTGAACAATTAACGGACGGACACATGGATGTCAACCGCGTACGGGCAGGCGCTGTTCTGATCGTCCCGGTCCGTGTGGCAGGAGCCGGTGTCTATGTCGGTGATATGCATGCGATGCAGGGAGATGGCGAAATTGCAGGCCACACCGCTGACGTCGCTGGCGTGATCGTGATGCAGGTGAACGTGATCAAGGGACTTTCGATTCCTGGACCGATCCTCCTCCCTAAAGAAGAGGACCTGCCCCATCTTGCCAAACCACTGAATGCATCGGAGAAACTAGCTGCGACGCGTCTCAGCGAACAGTGGAACACCCCCATCGAGGAGACGGCTCCCATTTCCTTTATCGGAACGGGTGCGAATCTCAACGCTGCGGTAGACGGGGCCATCAGCCGGGCTTCCCAGGTCCTGGGCATCGGTCAGGAAGAAATAAAAAACCGCCTGACTATTGCAGGCGGACTCGAAATCGGGCGCTACCCCGGAACGGTGACCGCCACCTTCGCGGCTCCCGTAAAGGCCTTGAAAAACGCGGGGCTCTACGACCTGGTCAAAGAACAATATCAGATATAGAGAGATGCCCGGCAGGAAGCCGGGCATCTCCCAAGACAAAGTTCGGACCCGACGAACAGAAACCGGATAGAAGCCCGACTCGGCGTGGCGCTCCGGTCGCTGGCCGCTGTTGTCGTATCCTCCCGCCGAGCACGGATCAGGATAGCACCCACTTCAGCGTGCCCGTCTGGATGCGCGGGGCGCCGAACGGGAAGTACTTCTGGCGGCCCACCTCCGCGCCATTGGCATCCGTCGTCAGGCTGGTCGAACCGAGATTGTCGCCGACGGAGTAGGAAACGACCGTGGCCTGGCGTTGCGCGACGCGCTGCGGACCGGCGTAGTAGTAAGTCGTGACCGTATTGGCGGTCACGTTCTTCTCGTAGGAATTGCCGAGGTAGACCGTGGTCTGGCCGTCCTCGACCTTCTTCACCCGTTAGCTGTCGGCGTCGTAGGTGTAGGCGACGCTGTGGCCGGTGGTGCTGACTGTCTTGAGCCGGTTCTCCGCGTCCCAGGTGTGGGTGTAGGTGACCGTGCCTTCCCGGCGCGACAGCATGTTGCCGTCGGTGTGCTTTTGCACATGGCTCAGATCGGACCTTTTCGCCGGTTCACTGTAGTCTACGAGAAAGGGTTCGGTGTAAGTCCACATTCGTTGAATCACTTCAACGAAAGTAAAGAATGGAAAAGCTGCCGAGCAACACGAAGATTATTCCTGCACGTTGAGTCCCCACGATAAAAGTCCTGTACCTTACCCGGTACTGCCTGGGATCGGAGACGTAGAGCGCCAGTTCTTCCCCGACTGCGGTAGGATGTCCGGAAATGCGCGAACGGAATGCCACCGCACGCACAGTCGCACGCAAGAAAGCTATTCGGACCATCGCGGGCCGGATTACGCATAGTACTCCGGCAACTATTATGGCACCGAAAATGATCCTGATAATCATACACATCCTCAACTCAGCGCTGATGGAGAACCGCACTCGGCCTGCAAGGGGCGAGTGCGGTTCTAGCCCATAGTTGGCCTCAGTGTGCGCGAATGATGATTTCCTGCACGAGGGTGCTTGCTGCACAGACAAAAATCCCAGTCCAAAGCACAAGGAAAAGCAAGTTTGCTCCATCCGACACGCGCTTAAGCCGCCGTAAGCGCTCCGGCGGTATCCGCAGCATATCTGCTAATGGCCTTGCATTTTCTCCGGTGGGATCTAGCTTGCGGCCAGATCTGCTTGCCAGGAAAATGACGACGCCAAAAGCGTACAATACGATGATCCCTAGACTGAGATCCACTCATAAATGGCGGGTCAACAGGATAAGGAAAATCAGGTCATCCTACGGCAGGGGAGGTGCTTGGGATGACCTGGGAAGCGAGTTGGGGGGATCCTTTTGCGGCGTATTTGCGGCATTTCGAGGGCTTGATTGGGGACCGGCGCACTGGCGTGACCTTTGATGCGGTTGTGAAGGGTATCATTGGAGCCAGGAGTCTGGTGTGTGAGCGTATCGCAGCCCAGATCGAGATCCTAATGTGCAACGGGCTGCATCCGTCAGTCGCACCCTATGGATTTGGCCCATCCGTCCCTGGAGTCACTCCCATGATCATCCTAACCGACAACGCCGCCGGGCGCGGCCCATGGGGCGATCCTGGTCGGGGCGCTGCTGAAGAAGCGGTGAGTGGGGACGGCGCACCGGAAGGGAAAGGTGGGCACGCAGAAGACCGGTGTGCATGCCAGTTCGGTGCTTTCCACGCGTTGACAGCCCACCCTTCTGTTTGCTATACTCGTCACAAGCGCGATCGTCTGGCTCTCGGACGTCTGCAGT
>JAAYZX010000046.1 GCA_012514635.1 Actinomycetota bacterium | reverse complement strand
GCGACGGTTCGGCACCGGCGCCAAGGGCACCCAGGCACACCGTCAAGCATCCGAAGACAGCAGATACGAGTCGCACTCTATCCTCCGTGACATAACAAAGATTGCAGGTCCGCAACCGCGAGGACGGATGCTCTATTCGTTGGGTTCCGTAAAGGGTTCGTCAACCATGCTGATGATGGTGTACTGTCCGGGGGCACTGCCGACCAGATCCACGGGAACCGCCTTCGCATGGCCGCCCAAGTACAGCATGTTGATTCGATCACCGTGATAGCGGTAGATATTGAACGCCCAGTTGCGTGTCTCGGTCATGATCATCTTCCCGGGCGGGTCGGTGATCTTCCCTCGCTTCGTCGGATGTCTGCTACTTTGGGCATCGCTCCAGCAGAGATTGCCCAAATAGTCGTAGCTGGCCTCAACGGTGTACCCGACGTTCGTCCAGATGTCATTGACCTGGGATGGGGAAAGGACGAGGTTGTAGTTGTACTTCTTGTTGAACGGACAGTAGTAGAAATTCCGGTCCTTGATATATACGCCGCCGGTTGTCTTGGCCTGCGGCCCTTTATTACCGCCATAGAACAATCCGGAGCCCGCCCAACGCCGCAGGGTACCGCTGTAGATCCGGTGGACATCCGTATACGGGTCATCTCCCGACTCATAGAGCGGATTGGGCGGCAGCGAATCGGCATAGTCGCCGGCGTACTGGAAAAGGACCTGCCCGAAAGAACGAAGCTGATTGGTGCAGACCAAGGTCTGGGCGGTGAGTCTCGCTTTGCTGATGGCAGGCAGCAGAATGGCGATCAAGACGGCGATGATCGCCACGACAACCAGAAGCTCAATTAGTGTGAATCCATTTTTCTGTCTGTTCATTTCATACCTCTCACAATCATTGAATTGAACCGTAATGGTTCTGCAAAATGACAAAATCCTCGAAAGTGACCTGGCCGTCCCCGTTGATGTCGCCGTTGGTGTTCGGCGTAACCGCTTGGCCGTAGTGATTCTGGAGAACGGCGAAGTCTTCGAAACCGACGATCCCATTTCCGTTGATGTCTCCGGGGATCCGCTGCAGGGGCGTGAGCGTCACCTCGTCGAAGGCCACCCAGTCGGAACTGTGCGAGACGAAACTGATCTGGACCAAGGCGTTGTTTCCGCTATTGAAGGCGGCCGAGGCCGCGGTCCATTGCTTTTGGCCCTTGGCGGAAAGCGAGCCGCTGGAGTAGATGACGTTGCCGTTCCTGTCCGTGATGCGGTACTTGTAGTAACCGGTGGCGGAACCCGGGGCGGCAAACCAACTGAGGGCATATTGCGTGTTGCGGGCTACTCCCACCCACTGGGACCATTTGCTGGAGCCGGTGCCCCAACTGGCGTCCCAAAACTTCAGGCTGCCGCTGCCGTCGGCACTCCGGCTCATGTCCGGCAGATACTCGGTATGGCCCGTGGGCACCCACCGGAAGGCGGAATTGACGGACCCGTTGACCAGGGCGTGAGGAATAAGCTGAACGTTGTCGATCGCGACCCAGTCATAGCTGTGGGCGATGAAGTTCACGCAGGCCAGGTCGTTGCCGCCGCTGTAGAACGTGGTCATGCACTCGCCCCACTGGTATTGACCGTTGTTGATGGATACGGGGCCGCCCGAGTGAATGGGCGTTCCGTTGGGGCGGGTAATGCTGTAGCGCAGGTATCCCCCGGCGGTCCCGCCCGGGGCCGCGAACCAGCGGAGGGTATACAACGTGTTCGGCAGGAGGCTCACGGGTTGCGACCAGGTGCCGGAGCCGGTGCCCCCGACGGCGTCCCAGAGCTTCAGGCATCCGCTGCCGTCGGCGTCCTTGCTCATCGTGGGCAGGTAGGCCCCCGTGGGTCCCGTCAGTTTCCAGGCTTCGGCCGTATTGACGGTCCCGTTGCAGATCTCGTGCGTCGCCAGG
>JAAYZX010000045.1 GCA_012514635.1 Actinomycetota bacterium | reverse complement strand
TCGACCTGGCTTGACGCTCGGACTCCGTCTCCGGATTGACCAAGAAGCGGCCACTGGATCCGGGTAGTCCACCAAAAAGACCCTGTGGCTGGAACTTTTGCCGGTCTGAGTAGCGAGCCCAGTTAACATCCGTGAGGAACCGAATATCCCGACGCAAAGCTAAGCCGCCCCGGTATTCTCCAGCTCCTCCCGAATCTCTGATCATCTCATAGCGCTCTATGATGACCGGGTTCTCCAGCTCCACCGCTTCCACCGGCGTGTTCATGAAACGGCCTAAGTGTAGGTCCTGTCCATCCGGACCGTCTTTGTTTGGACGGGCTCCAGCACCTCCGCCTTGGATTTCAATGTAGGCAAAACGACGCCCGTCTTTGGGGTGCTTCCCCACAAAACTGCAGGTGCAAGCCTGACCGTGACTACCGGCCACTACTCTAGTAGGGACAGCTTCGCTCATGGCTTTGAGCATGGCTTCGGTGATTTTTGTCATGGTCTGACTGCGAGCGGTGACTCCAGCTGGGGGAAGCGGTCGAGTAATGAGACCCTCCGCTGACTCCACAGTGACGGGCCTAAAGGTTCCGGCATTCACAACCATATAAGGATCGACTATACCAATCATAGTGTAGTATACGGCGCCTTTGCTGCAGGCCCAGGGGCAGTTGATGTTGCCGGCTGTTTGCTCGCTACACCCCTCAAAATCCACGGTCATATGATCGCCTTCGATCTTCACGTTGACCTGCACCTGAACCGGCGCATCCACGATGCCGTCGTCGTCCAACTGGTCGTAGCCAACGTAACGGCCATAGGGCATACGGCTAATGGCAGTGCGCATGAGTTGCTCAGCGTAGTCCTGCAAGTCTTCCGTGCTCCGCAAAAAGACATCCAAACCGTATTTCTCAATGAGTTGCTGCACACGCGTGACTCCCCAAAGAGTGGTAGCCGCTTGAGCGCGAAAGTCATCCAACGTCTTGTCGGGAATGCGAATGTTACTGCCTATGAAACGAAATGTTTCCTTATCTTCTTTGCCGCCACTGTAGAGCTTCACGAAAGGCAAACGCAGGCCCTCTTGGAAGATCTCGGTTAGGCCACCCGCTACTCCTCCCGGCACTGCCCCGCCCATATCCAACTGGTGGGCGATATTCGCCACAATGGCTATCAGCTCACCCTGGTAATACACAGGAGCAAAAAACTGCACATCCAGCAGGTGCTGGCCCCCTGTATATGGGTCGTTAGAGACCACGATGTCGCCCTCGTTGAAGTCCTCCAGCACCTTGAGCATGTTCTCGGCTGTCTCCGGCAAGCTAAACAGCATGAGGGGACATAGATTGGCTTGGGCGAGAATGCCGCCCGAGGCGTCCAGCACTGCGCAGTTGATGTCCTGGATCTCCTTAACAATGGTGGTGCGGCCCATCCGCATCAGATTCTGGCCCATATCGTTGGCAATGGCATCCAGGCCGTAGCGAATAACCTGCATGGTGACGGCGTCTGCTTTGTAGGTCATCACTCACTCCAGACGTCGATGGCTATGTTGCGAAACTCGTCGATCGTTGCGGCACTGCCCGGCGGCAGGAAAGTAGTGGAGATCTGCTCCTCGACCACTGCTGGCCCCGATACCCGGGAGCCCGTAGGCAAGAGTGATCTCTCGTATATGGGCACAGAAGCCCAGCCGGCCAGGCCCACGCACACCTGACGCGTGTCCTTGAGAGCCGCGTCCGGCTGAGGCGACTCAATGTCGTATCTGGGAAGGCTGATTTGGGGGTTGCGCCCAACGGCCTTCACGCGCAGGTTGATGAACTCGATGGGCTGGCTGCGCTCAGAATAAGAGTAGACTTGCTGATGCAAAACGTGGAAACCATCGACCATGCCGTTCACGTCAGCCTCGCTCAACCGCTCCATCCGCTTGAGCGGTGTGGTTAGCTCCCAGGACTGGCCCTCGTATCGAAGATCGGCTGCCCACTCCAGAACCATTTGTGCTGGCTCCACGCCCTCATCCGCTAGTTGGACGACCCCTTCGGCCTCCATTTCCTGGAAGACAGAGAGAAGATCATCGGGACGTACATCATCCTGCCTACGACCAATAGTGCGCACAAAATCGTGCTGAATGTCAGATACCACCAATCCTACAGCCGAGAAGCTGCCACAGACTTCAGGCACTAACACTTGGGGAATACCCAGCTCTCGAGCAATCTCCACAGCGTGATTAGCAGCAGCTCCCCCAAAAGGCATGAGCACAAATTCACGCAAGTCGTAACCCTTCTCCACCGACACAGCACTAATACCCTTGGCCATGTTCGCATTGGCAATGCGAATGATGCTAAGCGCCGCCTCATCCACTGCCACACCCATCTTTTCGGAGACGTGCGCGCTGACAGCTGTACGCGCTTTCTCTGGGTATAGATT
>JAAYZX010000044.1 GCA_012514635.1 Actinomycetota bacterium | reverse complement strand
GCTGGCGAGATTGGTGTTCAGCGTCGAGTGCCAGCGTTCGACCGTTTCCTCCGGGCTCATCTGCATGATCACGGGCGGGCTGGCGTTGAAGCCCGCGTTGTTGACCACGATATCGAGCTTGCCAAAGCGATCGATTACCCAGTGCACCAGCCGCCGGGCTTCTGCCGGGTCGCTCACATCAGCCTGCAGCGCGACTGAATCGCGCCCCAGCGTTTTCAAGTGTGCGACAACCTTCTCGGCTTCGACCTGGCCACGGTTATAGTTGACGGCGACTGTGGCGCCCAGCTCTGCGAGGACTTCCGCGCAACCCGTGCCAATGCCGCGCGAAGCGCCTGTTACCAGGGCCACTCGTCCCTCGAGTGAAGAGAGAGGCATCGACGTTACTCGCTCCTCATAGACCGAAAAAACCCTTTTGGGGGGTAGGTCACGCATGCCAGACGGCGATAGTGAGCCATCTAGCGGAAGGACCTTTCGACGACCCAGCGGCATGGCAAGAGCGCGACGCCTTGCTCAGCAGCTGGCAACTTGACAACTTCCAGGCCAATGCCCGCCTTCGCCGCGGCGTGTTCGGCCTCCGCGCCAGTGTAGCCCTGGTCCACAAAGGCCACTTCAACGGTTTGGCCGGTTGCCTCTTGAACTGCCTGCGCCAACTCCGTGTCACCTGGGCTCGATCCTGCTCGTCAGCAGCAGTCACGACCAAGGCCAGCATATGCTCCAAGGCATCCGCCACCATGTGGGCCTCACTGCCTTTGCGGCGTTTTGCGCCATCAGACCCTGCCCGTTCGCCGCTCTTCGGACTGGATTGCAGCGTCCGGCTGTCGAAAATGGTGGCGCTGGGTTGCGCGTTACGCCCCATTTGTCACCCGCAGCACTTCCCGCAGGTCATGCACCAACGCCTCGAACACCACCGCTTTCATCCAGCGTTGGGTCTGCTGATACACTGCGTGCCACGGCGGCAAGTTGTTGGGCAACATCCGTTCAGCGATGCCGCCCCGAAACACATGGTGCAGGGCGTTGAACACCTCGCGCAGCAGATTCGCGTTGCGACACGTCTTCCGTCATTGGCGTCAGATACGGCGCCGTAAACGCCCATTCGTCGTCACTCACGTCGCTGGGGATTGTTCCTCGTTCGCTCATGCCCGCAGTTCACCAATGTCCTAATCAATAGTGCGTAACAGGCTCTAGAGATTCACTCCTATGAAGCCCAAGGATCGGGAGATCGCGTCTCCCTGTCTCTTTACGTGGCGGACCATCTCTTGCAGGCGGGGCTCGATGCGTGACAGGGGACCCGACACTACCACCGAGGCTACGACGTCTCCTTCATGGTTCTTGACGGGCGCTGCCAGACACATGGCGCCCTGTAGATACTCCTCCCGATCGTAGGCCACGCCGCTTTGGCGGACTGATGCCATCTCCTTCGCAAGGGCGTGCACGTCGCAGATCGAATTGGGTGTTGACTGTTGGAAAGCGCCGCCCTTTGCCAATTGTTCCAAGCTGCTTTCGGGCAGGAAGGCGAGCAGCACCTTGCCTACGGCCGTGCAGTTCAGGGGACGCCAACTGCCCAGCGGGGCGTCCATGCGAAGCTCTGTAGGGCTGAGCACTTTGTCGATATAGACGGCGCCATTCCCTTGCAGTACGCCTAGAAAACTTGATTCACCCGTGTCCGACATGAGCTGTTGTAGATAGGGGCGAGCTACCCCGCGCAATTCAATACGTAGCAAGCCGGCTAGTCCAACCTGGATTGCAGCCGGGCCAATCTGGTACAACTCGGTTTCCGGGTTTTGGCGGGCAAAACCTTGCGCAACAAGGGCTGCAACGCTCTTTTGCGCTACCGAAGGGCTTATTCCGAGACGGCGCGCGATTTCACGGACACCGACTCCTGTCTCAGAGTAGGCGATCTCCTTGAGTATGAGAAGGGCACGTTCCACAGAGGTGATTGACACAAGATTGACCTAGCGACAGATGATTACCGAATTGAGAACACTGTTCATGTTTTTGAGGATAGCAGTATTTACTGAATTGTCAAGGGATTGCGAAGCGGGAGGTGCATTTCGATCTGGGGCGAGTTTCAAGCCACAGCCCACAAGGTATCGAAATCATCACTCAACACCGCCGTTCGAATCACCAACATGCGCTCAGCATGGGGACGTGACCAGCGCATACCGGGGCCGGTTAAGCGGACTTTGAATTGCTTGATTTCACTCTCGACAGGGCCAGAGCCAATCAGCCAGCCCTGCTCACGAGACTCTTGATACCGCATGCGCCGTTGATGATGCTCAAAATAACGGGCATGGGCCGCTAAGTTGGCGTTGAGCAAGGGGCGGGTGATGCGCCAGATGTCCCCGCGAAAGAGCGGGGTCTGCATCGAGCGATACCATTTGTTAGCCTGGATTTCATCCTCTGCAAACAGGGCATGCGCCGCCTGAACGAGATGTTGGGTGGCGTGATACCAATCCACGATTTGGGTGCTATCCGGGAACAGATCGGCGGTTACGTTCCAAATCCATTCCGCCCCATCCGCGGTGACACTGGACCGCGCCGCACGCGGTAACTCATGGGCTACGGCAATCGCCCAGAGTGCCGGGGCAAATTGTCCAACCTCACCCAGAACGGCGGTGTAGCGCCGTGCTTCAATACACGGCAGGTCTACGGCTTCCCTCGTTTGCGGGTCTTTACCCGGACGCAATGCGACATCGTAGACCACACCGGCCTTGAACTCTTTCCAGCCCTCACCTCGAATGTTGACCATTCCCCCATCCATACTCACGCCTTTGGGCATGTCATGGTCGTCGCGTTCTTGCCCCACAACCACCCGTTCCGGTGCCACTACCGTACGTTGATGGTTGAGTTCAGCCTGCAGACGGGTTCCCTGTGCCTGCGTTTCACGCCACAGATTGCTTTGGCAGATAACACGCTGCCCGATCCGCTCAAACACTTGCACGACCTGTCGATAGGGTACTAAGCCACTCAACCACACCATCTGTTTTGACAAGCTGTCGCTATACTGACTGCCACGTATGTGCCACCGTTCATCCAGGGGGAAAAAGCCCGCTTCGCCGGCCGCATGCACCGCTCGCTCAATATCACTCAGCTTGATTTCGTTCGGTCTTTTCTTTT
>JAAYZX010000126.1 GCA_012514635.1 Actinomycetota bacterium | reverse complement strand
TTATATTGCTGTTATTTATATAAGCCGAAGCAGTTGTAGCTGCATCAGCATCAGCATAGTTTCCTTCTATTGAAATAGCTGCCGCCTTGACTCCGTATCCGGGTTGAGCCGCTGCCGCATTGGCTTTGGAAGTGAAGATGTTTTTCACCGTCAGGCTGGCGGCCTGCAAATCCGTTCCATTTATATAGGCAGCAAAATCCCCTTTTGCTTTAGCCGTCAGCATGGTGACTCCCATTGTCAGGAGGCCGAGACTTATGGCATCGTCATTTACTATGGCATTGGCATAGGATTTAGCCAGGCTCTGTACATTAACAGCTCCGCTGGCAGCTATGTTGGCATTGTTGATATAGGCGTAATTTTTATGGTCAGCTTCAGCAGCGGCTGAATGAACTTCGATTCCAACCAGCCCTACATCGGTCGCCAGGCTTTTGGCACTGCTGCCCAGTTTAGCAACGGCGCCGGTTCCATCAGTATTATTCAAAGTCGATTTCACCTGAACACTGCCGGCCTTAATAGCGGCTCCGTCAATATAGGCTTTTTGTTCCGCTTCCAGAGTGGCCTTGATGACATTAACGGCAATATTGATGCCGCTGAGGGTTATGGCCGGCGTAACCACCCCGGCCTCGGCAGTGACTGTGCCATTGGCCTGCACATCTACTGCACCGGGGGTAATGATTTCTCCATTGCCTTTGATACCTGCTTGGGCCTTGATGCCTGCCCCGGCCTGGGCGATATTGGTTCCCACATCCAATCCGCTGATGGCTCCGCCTATGGCCTGGGTAGTCCGGGCATTGGCTTTAGCAGTGTAATTGGTTTTTACCGTCAGGGAATCCACATTGAGCACAGCTCCGCTGGTATTTACATATGCCTGGTAATCCCCGTTGGCATGGGCATAAAGGACTGCCAGACCTATTGTGACCAGGCCGGCGGAAAGGGCACCATTGGAAATATCTGCTGTGGCAATGCTATTGCCGGCAGACTCTACTGCCAGTCCACCGGTCCGGGTAGTAAGATCACCAAAACTGGCACCTTTTACATAGGCGTGATTGACTGCCTCGAAAACAGCGATGGCAGAGCTGGCAGTGCCGCCGTAGTAGCTTACTTCTGCCCCCAGGGAATCTGCTGAACTGCCCAGTTTAGCTATTGCACCATGACCGGCAGATTCATTCAGTGAGGAAGTAACCGTAACATCACCGGCGCTTGTGATTTTTACATTTTCAATATAGGATTTCTGCTGTGCCGCCAGTTTGGCGGTTAAGATATTGGCTGCTATTTTGATATAACTGATAGAAACCGTCGGGGTCATGACTCCGGCCAGTGCATCGGCAGTACCGGCGGCATTGACCTTAATGGTCCCGGTGGTATTTATAATCCCATTGCCTTTGATACCTGCTTCAGCATTGGTGTTGACAACAGCAGTTGCTATATTGCCCTCCACGTCTACCCAGCTGGCGTGGATACCGCCCATGGCCTGGGTGGTTTCGGCATTGGCCCTGGACGTATAGGTATTGTCAACCTGGAGGGAGGCAGCATAGATCCGGGCTCCGGTGGTATCGATATAAGCCCTATAATCGCCGCTGGCCGTGGCATATAGCGTGGTCAGACCCAGGGAGATAAGTCCGATGCTGTTGGCCGTCGCTTCGATCTGCGCCGCGGCCAGACTCTGCCCCTGTACTTTTACTGTTACTGCACCGGCGCGGGCTGCTGGGCTGCCAATACTGGCTCCATTTATATAAGCATGATTGACGGCATTGGCAATGGCTGTGGCAATATTTATTTCCGCCCCCACCACATTGATGCTGGTGCCGCTTACGCTGTCAAGGCTGCTGCCTAATTCAGCCACAGCACCTTCACCGGTTCCGTCATTCAATACTGAGATGACTTCAACTTTACCGGGAGTAATTATAACAATACCATCTATATGGGCCTTCTGAGTGGCGCTTAAAATAGCCACAACAGTGTTGG
>JAAYZX010000043.1 GCA_012514635.1 Actinomycetota bacterium | reverse complement strand
GCTGGTACAACCCCACCCGCCGGCACTCCGGCCTTGACTATCTCTCCCCGGTCAACTATGAAAGGAGACACTTGGGAAAGGCCTAGAAGCTAAGACCTCAACCGTCCACGAAACCGGGGCAACTTCACCGTCTTCATACGTCGGCCTAACGGATGGCCCGATTGACTGGGGATCTTTTCCCTCTACAATGGGATCTGGGACCGGCAGGAAAAGCGATGGTCGAGGGCCCCTGTCGGCAGCCGCCTAGGGTGCGGCTCCGGCGGACATAAAGCCCGAGGGGAAAGTGCCCATGTTACTTACCCGGCGATGACCATCCCGGAGTGGAGGTGTGTTTCCGTGGCAACCAAGACCGGGTTCGTTCTGTCTTTCGGTCGATGCGCTGTGCTCATGCTGCTTGTACTGGCCTTAACCTTGGGACTGGTCCTTATGCCGCCTCCGCCCGTGGCCGGGGCCGCCCCGGACTTCCCCGACGTCCCCACCCATCACCCTTACCACCAGGCCGTCTACGACCTGGCCGACCGGGGCATCATCTCCGGCTACAGCGACGGCACCTTCGGGCCGGAGCAGTCCGTGTTTCGCCAACAGTTCGCCAAGATGATCGTGAAGACTCTGGGCCTACCCGTATCCCCCCACGGAGGTATGCCCCTTCGGAGACGTCCCTAAGAACCTAGACCCCAACGACCCTCTCTATCCCGATAAGTACGTGGCCGTCTGTGCCGCTCAGGGGATCACGGTGGGTAAGACTCCTACCACCTTCGATCCTTGGGCTTCCATCACCCGCCAACAACTCATCACCATGGTGGTACGGGCGGCGGCCCTACCCGCTCCTCCGACCGGCTACACTCCCCCCTTCACTTCCGGGCAGTTCTACCCTGAAGAGCACTTCCAGAATGCCCGAAAAGCCCATCATGCCGGCCTTCTTGAGGGTCTGCAGGGACTGGGAGCAGGTGCGGCTGCGACCGGCTACAACTTCACCGCTCCCGCCTCCCGCGGGGAGTGCGCCCAGCTCTTATACAACC
The DNA here is from genome assembly GCA_012514635.1 of Actinomycetota bacterium. GTDB lineage: Bacteria > Actinomycetota > Thermoleophilia > RBG-16-64-13 > RBG-16-64-13 > JAAYZX01. Next base: position 70,406 of record JAAYZX010000043.1, on the reverse strand, counting down.
TGCTCGCCCGGGGGGCGGGAGCGACCTGGACTCAGGTGACTGCAAGCGCATCGAGTTCTCTGTCCGTCAGAAGCGACGGCTCCCTCTGGGGCTGGGGCCGGAATCACCACGGCCAACTGGGAGACGGCACCGACATCGACCGCCGGGTCCCCACCCGCATAGGGACGGCCTCTGACTGGCAGGCCGTGGCCGCCGTGATCCACCACTCCCTGGCCCTGAAAACGGACGGCTCTCTGTGGGCATGGGGTGACAACGAATACGGCCAACTGGGAGACGGCACCGACATCGACCGCCGGGTCCCCACCCGCATAGGGACGGCCTCTGACTGGCAGGTCGTCGCCGCTGGACACCACCACTCCCTGGCCCTGAAGACCGACGGCTCCCTGTGGACCTGGGGCCGGAACCAATACGGCCAACTGGGAGACGGTACCCACACCGACCGCTGGATCCCCGCCCGCATAGGGACGGATTCCGACTGGCAGGCCGTGGCCTCCGGATGCGACCACTGCCTGGCTTTGAAGACCGACGGCTCGCTGTGGGCCTGGGGATACAACATGTCCGGCAAGCTGGGAGACGGTACCGCCGGGACCAACAACAACCGCTCGGCGCCCACCCGCATAGGGACCGCTTTCGACTGGCAGGTCGTCGCCGCCGGATACCACCACTCCCTGGCCCTGAAGACCGACGGCTCGCTGTGGGCCTGGGGGTTCAATGGCAACGGCCAACTGGGAGACGGTACCTGCACCGAGCGCCATGTCCCCACCCGCATAGGGACCGCTTCCGACTGGCAGGTCGTCGCCGCCGGATACCACCACTCCCTGGCCCTGAAGACCGACGGCTCGCTGTGGGCCTGGGGGTCCAGCTCGTTCGGGAAATTGGGAGACGGGACCGGGGTCGAACACCATCAACCGACCCGGGTAGCGGGAGATTGAGGACACTACCCTCCTTTGAGAGGGTCTCCCTAGCAGAGGGGCCGGCCGGACCGGGTCGATGGCGGCCGGGATAATGCTGATGGGCTTCGCCAGGAAGAGAAGCCCGGCCGGCTTGAGCTCGGGTGCGCCCAGGTCACGGCTGATCGCCTTGATGTTCGCCGGGTGGTTGTCTACCAAGCACTAGCAGTGTGTTGAAAATCGCAGTCTCACACCGCCCTCTTCTGATCACCGTCCGCGTGGGCGATTATCGTTGCGGCTACCCAATTGGTACGATTTAGCCCGCAGATCACGGCCAAGGGAAGTGCGATGCGGGGAGATGAGGAACGGCAGGAGGGCATGGTCATGCCGGCTTCACTCGATGATCGGGTACCGACCGATCATCCCCTGCGCCCCATTCGCCGCATGGTGGATAAGGCGCTCTTTCCAGATGAGCCCGCTGCTTGACGGCCTCTATGCTCAAGCGAGGCCGCATCTCCGTTCCGCCCGAGTACCTCCTGCGGGCGCAGCTCATCGGCATCCTCTACGGCATCGCCTCCGAGAGACGCCTGTGCGGTCACGTCGAGTACAACCTGCTCTTCCGCCGGTTCGTGGGGCCGCCCTTCGGGGAGAGGATATGGGACCACTCCACGTTCAGCCGCAACCGGGATAGGCCGCCCTCTTCCGATGTGGCCGAGGTGTTCTTCTGCCACATCGGAAGCCGGGCCGAATCCCGTCGGCCGCTTTCCCGGAAGCACTTCTCCTGCGACGGCACGCTCCTTGAGGCGGCCGCCTCCTTGAAGAGCTTCCGGCCCAAAGACGGGGTGGGAGACGACGCCTCCAAGGGAGGGCCTCCGAGCAGCGGTGGTCGCAACCTCGAGGTGGACTTCCACGGGGAGCGGCGGACCAATGCCACCCATGCCTCCACCACCGACCCCGAGGCCCGCCCGGCCCGCAAAGGGCGGGGCAAAGAAGCCAGATTGGCCTATGCCGGACACATCCTGGTGGAGAACCGTCACGGTCTCATTGTGGAGGCCACGGTTACCCCGGCCACGGGCCGCTCCGAAGAAGAGGCGGCCCCGGCCCTGCTTGGCCGCCGGCGGGACCGTCAGGGCGGACACATGACCGTGGGAGCAGGCCATACCGGCTCGGCTCAGACCGCTCGCTGCTCGACAGTCCAAAGGGACTGTCGAGCTGACGCTCGCGCCCTCTTCGGTTCGAATCCCCCCGGACCTTGCGGCTACATAGCGCCGCCTTCGGTCGGGGATTGGTAAGCGGCGAGGGGGGATTCTAACTCCCGGGATCGCATACACGGCCCAACGGTTTTCGAGGGCTGCGGCCTAGGTCCGTCTAGCGGTGTCTGGTGTGCATCACTACCGTTCTGTGCGGCGGGAATACCGCGTTGGTGGCGTCCTGTCCATCGAGCACCATGGAGTCTGCTATCAGGATGGCACCCGGTAGCCCTGCCGATGGCCGACCGATGCCTTCGCCGCAGTTGACGACGAGGCTGGGGGGCTGCTAGAGCTCCTTGCCGCACCCGGGGCAGTACTGCGAACCTGGGGCCACGCCCGCACCGCACTGAGGACAGAAGCCGGGAGCAGACGACGGCGGAGTGGTCGAGAGTGCCGGGGGCACGTGTTTTCCAGCCCGCGATCTACCCAGCAGATATAGGAACGCGCCGACACCGGCCGCAGCCACGATCGCCAGTGCGATGATCAGAGCAAGGATGCCGCCGGACAGTCCTTGAGACGTTGCCCCTCCGGCCGTCTCCGAGTCAGCGCCCCCGCCCGCGCCGGATCCGTCCTCCCCGTCGCCTGCCGCGGCGCCAGCCCCGCCGCCGCCCGGGGCGGTGCTTGTGGTACTTTCGTCCGGTGTGACCGTGGTCGGCGTCCCGGCCACTATCGCCTCGTCACTGCGCCAGATGTCGAGGCCCTTCTCCATGTCGTGGCTCACGTAGAGGCAGTGGCCGTCGAAGACATGCAGGCCCGGCCCGATATGGAAGAAGCTCCTGGGTGGTTCGTGGAAGATCATCGTCCATTCTTGCCCGTCCTCGGACTGCCAGAGTTGGCTACCGGCCCGGTAGTCGACGGCCTGGAGATACAGCTTGCCTCCCCATACCGCGATATCGCTCATGTAGCTGGTGCTCCTTCCGAAGCCGTCCTCACCCACCTGGGTCCAGTCGCTGCCGTCGGCGGACGCCCACAGTTGGAATCCCTGGGTTGTGAAACGCTCCGTGGAGCTGCCCGGCACAAAGAGACGCGGCTCCTCGTTCTGGGTGGACAGGTAGAGACGTCCTTCGAACTCGACCAGATCTGCTTGGTAGTTCCTGTGCTCACCCGCCCCGAAACCATCCTCGACTACCTGCTCCCAGCCGGTGCCGTCGCCGGAACGGAAGAGATCGAAGCCGGCCGCCCAGGCGAGGTGACCACCCACCACATAGAGCTGATCCTTGTAGACGAGCAAGGGGCGTAGAGAATTACGCTGAGCGAGCCCGAGACCTCTGTCGGCCACCTGCTCCCACTCCAGGCCGTCGACCGTCCTCCAGATCTCACCCCCCGTAGTCGAATTCGTGACGCCTACGTAGAGTTTGCCTCCCAGGAGGGGACCGGGGTCTTCCGGCCGGGAGGATCTGACCAGGCCGATGTTGCCGGGTACACACAGTCCATCGACCGGCACCTGCCGAAACGAGCTGCCGTCCTCCGAAACCCAGATCTGAACACCGGTATCGGGGTTCTGTACGGCCAGGACGAGTCGTCCGTCGAGCACCGTGGGAACAGCGGCGCGGTTCTTCGGATCCCCGAAGCCCCTCTCTCCCAGCTTCGTGAACCTCGTGCCGTCGGAGGTGACCCACACCTCCATCCCCCGGCCACCAACGTTGATGGAGAGTGCGTATAGCTGCTCCCGGAACACCACCAGGTCGAACATGATGTTCGTGGGATCGCCCAGTCCGGCCGTACCGATCTGCTCCCAGGTGATGCCGTCGGCGGTCCGCCAGATGTCGCCTCCCTGTTTGTCGCTCCCCGCGATGAGCCTGCCGGCTTCGCCGGCCATCGTGCTGACGTAGTAGTAGCCTCGAAACTCGGTACTGAAAATCACATGCGAGTTGCCGGGGTCGGTGAAGCCGCCGGTAACAACACGAGTCCAGCCTTCAGTCATCGAGGGAAGAGGGACGATCGCAGCCGCCTGCGCGAAGATTGGCGCCGGCAGGAGCAAGAGAACAGCCACTGCCGCCGCGATCGTCACAGCGGCCCAGCGGAGGAGGGGGCGACTACCTTCCGTGCGCGTCCGCCGGTACGCATCAACCGTGCGGTTCATGGCGCCTCCTGCTACCCGAATGCACTCCTAGAACCATACTACGCCGCGTGACCGGCTTGGGGCAACCCAGAGCCGGGCTATCTCTAGGAGGAGTTCGTCAGAGAGGATGGAGATATCAAGCCTCTTGAGACCGGCGTCGTGGCAGCCAACAGCAATATGAATCTACAGTCGAAATGCAGTCTGAAGACTGGTAATAAGACGATATGGATGCTACAGGGGAAACTGGTTTGAAAACTGAAAGACGTTGATAAGATGAGGGCTGATCATCGCAATGACGCTGATGACAGGAGACACGCTATGGCCGGCATAAGAGAGCATAAACGGTATTCCATCGCCTTCATCTGTGTGATTGCGATGACTGTTGCTGTCTCTGCTGCGCTCGTCGGTTGTGGTTTATCTGAAATGGCGGATATGCAGCCGCAAGAAGAGGCGTCGATAGTCGGCGACGTCCCCGAAGGGAAGGTGCTCTATTTCAAAGTCATCACCACGCGAGCGGAAGACGGTTTCACGCGGACCACGGAATCCTGGTTCGACCCCGCTGACGGCAATTTCCTGGTCAAGGAGACTGATGGGCGTGGGGAGGTGACCCTGACAGCCTGTGACGGAGAGTTCTACCAAGTCTATGACTCATATAGTCGGGATGGGGCAAGGCTTTCGCTCTCCAAGGTGATGGAGTTCAACCCTGAAGCAATCGATGCGCGCCGTCAGTGGCTGACTCGAACGAGAGAATGGGTGAAAGAGTTGACTGAGCAAGATGCGGCTTCCGGCAAGACGGTGGTATGCGAGGGCCGAGAAGCCGTTCTGTATGCGGGCATTCGGGACCACGACGGTACAGAAGAAGTGGGCGGGTACAGCTATGACATAACCGTAGACCCCGCCACTGGGCTACCGATCAAGATCGTCATGTACGGAGCCAACGGAATGCAGTTTAATTCTACAGTGTATCTATATGGAGTCGCAGACGTGCCCCCAGAGGGTTTCTCGATCCAGTTTCCGCAGGGCTGTGAGATCGAAACCGACGAGGTCTATTCATCTGACCAACCGGTGATTCTGAGTGCCGCCGATCTGAAGGCGGCAGCCAAACACAAGGTGTATTGGTGCGGGGAGCGACTGGATGAGTTCGTGCTGAGCGAATGTCTGGTCTCCGGCACCGGTGTGACCAACCTGAAGTATACGATCCCAGGCAAGCCCAGTGACTGGACGGAGGCGGTTGAGGTTGACATATATGAGTTCGATCCGAAGCTCTTGGATGAAGGAGTCCGCTCGAACATATTCGAGCAAATGACCAATCCACGCGTGGTCGAAGGGAAAGCAGGCACGTACACGTTGTACGATTCCGCCTTCAATGGTATGCCGATGCTTGAGGTAGTCAAAGACTCGGTTCACATCTTGATTATTGAACCCATTCTAGGAGACATAGAGCTCATGGTCTATGTGGCCGACACGCTCGAAGAAGTCCGATGACGGATGGACACTCGGCATGAGGTCCTTCGCTCTTCGGGCGTGTCTCGGCCGATAGGGCGGCTCCTCTGGGCCTCCTCGGCATCTTGAAAGGTGAGACCTCGGTCCAAGAGGTAGCTCGCGCCCTCGCGGGTTCGTAATCTCCCAGACCTCATGGGGAGCTACCGCGGGGTGGATGCGGAACAGAAAGGCGGAGAGGGGGGGATTCGAACCCCCGGGACCGCATACACGGCCCAACGGTTTTCGAGACCGCCGCATTAAGCCACTCTGCCACCTCTCCACCTCGGATTGTAGCTGAACAGACAGGAGCGGGCCAATTGTCCAATGACCGAGCTTTGGCACCCGCCGTGCTTGTTCGCTACTCTGCTTGAATGGACACCACAACACCACCATCACCTGTGTCCCCGTCGGCTTCCAACGCGGCCGCCGGTCCTGCTCTGGCTCCTCCTGCTCCCGCTGTTGCCGCCCGTGACTCGCTCACGGCCGTCATCTTGGTGGTAATTCTGGGGATCTCTATGCAGGCGGGGTCGGCGCTATCGGTTTTGGTCATCGGCGCCGTGGGAGTTATCGAGGCGCTCTGGTTGCGCACCTTCTTCGCTGCAGTCATTCTGGCTGTGGTTCGTCCTCGGGCGGTGCGTTGGCCGGCCCGTGGCAACCGGCTGCTCATGGGCGCACTGACGCTCTCCCTGTTGGCCATGAATCTCTGCTTCTATGAGGCCATCAGTCGCGCGCCGGTGGGTGTTGTCGTGGCCGTGGAGTTTCTGGGACCGTTGGGTGTCGCCGTGGCGGGATCCCGGCGATGGTTAGACGCGGTTTGGGTGGTGCTGGCGGGAGTGGGGGTGTTCGTTCTGGCTGATCCGTCGGGATCCGTGTCAACGGCGGGTCTCCTGTTCTCGTTGGCTTCGGCGGTTTGTTGGGCGGCATTCCTGCTGCTGGCCAAGGCGGCGGTAACGCGCATGGAGCCGTTACAGGTGACCACGCTGATGTTGATCGGCTCGACCGTGCTGTTGACACCAGTATTTTTGGCGACCGGCGTGAAGGTAACCGGCCAAGGCCACGCCATCCTACTGGGCTTGGGGGTGGCCGTTCTCTCGTCGGCACTGCCGTATCTTCTGGAAATGACTGCGCTCAAGCGCGTGCGTGCGTCCACATACGGAGTGCTGCTCAGCCTGGAACCCGGTATCGCGGCGCTCATGGGTTTTGTGATTCTGGCGCAGCGACTCACAGTACGCGAGATCGGGGGCATTGTGGCGGTGATCGTGGCTGCCGCCGGGGCGAGTTGGACCGCCGCTAGAGTGTTGCGAACCCGGGTCCGGCGGGTACGGGGACCTTAGGCGCTGGGGCTCCCCAGGTGTCGTAGACGCAGCCGTAGGCGCGAGGCCTCAGTTGCCGCAATCTCGGACGGTGCGAGATTCTCAGACGCGGTAGCGTTTGGAGAAGGCCGTCTCCGACTCCGGGCTTCCCACCATAAGTAGGGTGGATCCAGTATTAAGCACGGTGTCCGGCCCCACCCGCAGATCTGGGTCGGAATCTCCTGTTTGTACGGCAATTACGGTGGCGCCCGTAGCCGCCCGCACGTGGGTTTGGGCGAGGGTTACGCCGTTCAGTTCCGGCGGTACCGGGCGCCAGAAGATGTGCACGCCCTCTGTGAGAAACACCGTCTTGCGTCCCTCGATGATGTTCGTCAGAATGTTCGCTCCCACCGACGAGTGCGACACCACGAAGTCTGCACCTGCCGCGTAGATCTCGGAGACATTCTCCTCGCGGTTGGCGCGTGCCACGATGCGGATGTGGGGATTGAGTTGTCTGCAGGCCAAAGTCAGGAAGACATTGACGCCGTCGTCGTTGGTGGTGACTATAAGACCATGCGCTTCGCGGATCCCCGCCTCTATGAGTGTGGCCCTCCGACTGGCGTCGCCTAGTACCACATGGGATGCGGGGAGTAGTCCCCCGGCCATCTCCGCTGCGACGCGTCTCCCGGTGGCGTCCCCAGTCGCCTCGGAGCCGGAACTCGGACTCGGGGGGCGGGCGCAAACATTGACGGGTTGGATTTGCTCGAAGTCTTTGTCGACCAACACGTAGTCCACATTGTTGTCTGCCAGGAACCCGGCCGCCGCTCTGCCCACCGTCCCGTAACCCAGCACGATGACGAGATCATCGGTGGAGCTCTCGCCGATCAGACGCTCCAGGATCTCCAGATGTCGTTTTTCGCCCACTAGAACCAACACCATTTCGTCTGTGATCCGAGTGTCGGGGCGCGGCAGAGTGAAACGACCTCGTTTCCAGATGCCTATCACTGAGACACCTGTCTGCGAACGCAGTCGCGCCTCTGTGAGCGTCTGTCCACATAATGGCGTGCCGTGGGCAGGTATCTCAGCGAACAGGAGGTCTCCCAGAGAGTCGACCACGTGAGACATGGCGCCCCGGGTGGTCGCCCGCACCGCGAGATAACCGCCCAGAATCTCGCGAAGTGCCACGGTCTGGGTGGCACCGGCAGCCTGCATGAGATCCACTCGTTCGGCTTCGGTGACCATAGTGACTACCGGCGTGTTGCACAACGACCGGGTGGTGAGCATGAGGTTGGCATTGTCCGTGTCGCTCATGTTGGCCACCAGCGCCTGAGCTTTGTCCACACGAGCCCGTGTGAGCACCTGCGCGTCGGTGGGGATACCGTAGATAACGCTCACGCCCTCCTCGTCGAGTTGCACTACTCTCTGGTAATCGCTTTCGATAGTGACGTATTCAATTCCGGCTGCTTGTAGATTGTCGGCCAGAGTGCGTGTCACTGAATCCCATCCGCAGAGCACTACGTGCCCTTGCGTGCCGACGGGAAGTTCCAAGGGGGGTTTATATCGCAGTCTCTCCTCCATCCACGGTGCCACGAACAATCTGATGGCTCCAAACGGAAGGACGATGAGCATGAAGAATACTCCGGACAGGGTGACGATCATGGAGTAGATGTGGCCTCCATCGGTGTGGAAGGTGATGTCGCCGAAGCCGAGAGTAGTCATGGCGGTGATCGTCCAGTAGATACCGCCTATGAGCGAGTATTCTCTGCCCTCGAACCGCCACATGAAGTGGCGGAACAACAGAGCGTACACAATAATCATGACAATCAGGAAGACGATGTAGCCCAGGAGGGCCTTGAGGTTCTTCCTGGCACGACCCCTGATGAAATATGCTAGTTTGGAGGCGAGCGTCTTCATGATGACGTATGTGCCGGACGAGGTTGGCCGTCGCCCGGAGCGATGACGCTATTCTATCTCAGCCAGTGCCTGATCCAGATCGGCCATAATGTCGGCCGGGTCCTCCAACCCCACCGAGAATCGAAAGACTCCATCGCCGGCGAAGTGCCTATACGACGCTTCCTGCTCGGTGGTGAGACGGAACGACGTTTTCAGCATATCTTCCGTTGGTATATAAATGACCAACGAGCGGTGGTGCCCCAAAGACACTGCATAGTGGATGGTCTGAAGCTTCGTGGAGAACACGCGGGCGGCGGCGAGGCCGTCACGCATCTGGAAAGTGATCATGCCGGAGAAATTGGCCATCTGTTCTTTGGCAAGCTCGTGCTGCGGGTGAGAGGGGAGGCCCGGGTAGATCACCCGCGTGATCTGGGGATGGCCCTCCAGGTACTGAGCAAGGGTCAGAGCGTTTTCCTCGTGGGCGTGCATGCGCACGGGCAGTGTGGCTGCACCGCGCATGATGAGCCAGGCATTGAAAGGACTGAGAATTCCACCCAGATGTACGGCCATGGGGCGAAGCAGGGCCATCTCTTGCTGCGATCCACAAACCGCTCCGCCGAGGGCATCGCCGTGGCCACATATGTACTTGGTCAGCGAGTGGATGACGAAGTCGGCTCCGAGCGCGATCGGCTGCAGCGCGATGGGGGTCGCGAATGTGGAATCTACTGCCACCAATGCCCCAGCCTCGTGTGCCATGGTGGCTACGGCTGCCACGTCGGTAAGCCGCAGTATGGGATTGGTCGGTGTCTCTAGGTAGACCAGACGGGTGTTGGAGCGTAGGGCGCTACGCACATTTTCGGGATCAGACGTGTCCACCCGCGAGATTTCGATCCCCAGTTTGGGCAGAGTGTCATTAGCCAGTTCGGAGGCGGCGGCGTAGGTGACGTCGCTCATGACTATGTGATCGCCGGCTTTGAGAATGCGGAAGAGAAGCGCGGTGATGGCGGCCATGCCGCTGGCGAAGGCTACGCAGGCTTCGGATCCCTCGAGTGCCGCCAGCTTCTGCTCCAGCTGTGACACCGTGGGGTTTCCCCACCTTGTATAGGCGAACGGCGTCTCTTCGGTCAACAGGTTGGCCGAAAAGGACACGTCAGGGTTGATGAGGAACGTGGTCGACATGACGATGTCCGGCGCTGATGCACCTGTCAACGGGTTGGGCTCTTCGCCCGCATGAACGGCCGCCGTTCTGATGCCTTCAAAGCGAGTCGGTTTCACGTAGTCCTCCCTGGCTCACGTCAGAGTGCGTTACCTATTGTGCCACGGCAGAGGCGCTGAGGGGATGGGCGTGTTGCGGATATGGCCGCGGCCATATCCGCAGATGGGACCGTTGGGTGTTGGCAGGAACACATTCTGCTCAACGGCGCGACGTGAAGAAGCGCTGAAGAATTTCCGAGCACTCGGCAGCTAAGATCCCGTGAGTTACAAGCAACCGATGGTTGAGCGCCGGATGGCGGACTAGGTCTACAACGCTGCCCGCGGCGCCGGACTTGGGATCGGGTGTGCCGTATACCAGATGGTTGATCCGTGCCAACACCAAAGCGCCGGCGCACATGGGGCAGGGCTCCAAGGTGACGTAAAGGGTGGCGTTGGGGACCCGCCAGCCGCCGAGCGCGGTTGCCGCCTCGCGGATGACCAGCATCTCCGCGTGGGCCGTGGGATCACGACGTAGCTCACGTTCATTGCCACGCGTCGCCAGGACCTTCCCCCCTTGGACCAGGACTGCTCCTATGGGGACATCGTTGCGGGCGGCCGCCTGTTCTGCCTCCTGCAGGGCTATGCGCATGAAGTGTTCGTCCAGCACAGATCTCTCTGCTCGTAGAGTTGCAGTGCCAGTGTATCTCTCCTGCTCAATAATGGTCTTGGCGAAAAGAAGTGCAGCGAGAATCCGGCGCGCAGCACGCACTCATGTCTCGGGGGGCAGGAGGGCAGTGAGACCTTCCATGCTGCGAACGCCTTTAGATCTTTACACGGATCGCTACGTGGCGATATACTCATATTTGCATAACGATCAGAGCAGCCATCGATCTTTGCGCAGTGGTCTTTGGTATTTGGGCACCGGCCTTTGCCGGTCATGATGAATGAACCACCAGCCGTACGTGGCAACGGAAGGGAGTGTGAGTGTTCAAAATGAGACGCGGGGGAGTCGCACTATCCGTTCTTCTGCCGATAGCGGTGGTGATCGCCCTCCTGTTGGCGATGGGGTTGGTCGGCTGCGGTTCCGCGAGCGAGGCCACCCCTACCGGTGCCGCAGACCGCGGGAGCGACTCGACGCAGGCCGCTGCACCCGCCGCTCCGGCCGATTCCTCTGGGGCGCAGAGCGAGGTTGCGCTTGGTGAGACCGTCTCCATCACAGACCAGGTGGGCCGGGTAGTCGAGATCCCTGCTTCCATCGAGACCGTCTTCTGCACCAGCCCCATGGGGACCAATCTGCTGTATACACTCGCGCCGGAGGTGCTGGTTGGCTGGAACATCACGCCCACGGCCCTGGAGAAGGAGTTCATCCCTGAGAAGTATCGCCAGGTGGTGGGGCTGGGAGGGTGGTTCGGTAAGAATACCACCGGCAATGTAGAGGAGATCATCAAGCGGGATCCGGATGTGATTCTCGATCTCGGCAGTTTGGACGAGGCGGAGATCTCGGAGGCTGATCGCATCCAGGGGCTGGTGAATATCCCCGTTGTGGTGGTGGATGGGAGTCTGGCCGAGAGCGGTAACGCACTTCGATACATCGGCAGACTTCTGGGAGTAGAGGAGAGGGCGGAGGAGTTGGCCGCGTATTGCGACGAGGTGCTGGCGGAAGTACAGGCCAATACCGCTCGTCTGGCAGATGCCGATCGCATACGTGTCTACTACGCCGAGGGCGTGGAGGGTCTGAACACGGATCCGGAAGGCTCGAGCCACACAGAGGTGCTGGAACTGGTCGGCGGAACCAATGTGGCGCAGGTGGAGGTGAGTTCCTACGGGATGTCCCCCGTCTCCTTCGAGCAGGTACTGGTCTGGGATCCCGATGTGATTCTGGTAGCGAGCGATCCTGCTGAAGAGAGCAACGTTTACGAGCAAATTACGACGGGGTCCAGATGGGCGGGCATCTCGGCCGCGAAGACGGGACGCGTCTATCAGATTCCCCGTGGCCCCTTCGACTGGTTCGATCGCCCACCGTCGATAGGTCGCATCCTGGGCGTGAAGTGGTTGGGCAATCTTCTGTACCCCGATCTCTATCCGTGCGACATCGAAGCAGAGGTGAGGGATTTCTACCGGCTGTTCTTCCATATCGATCTCACCGACGCCCAACTGGAGCGACTCCTGGCGCGGGCGCGTGCCGAGTGAATACTCGCGCGGCACCAGCGCCGGATCCACGATCTCGCGACTCTTAGCGCGGGCGCGTGCCGAGTGAAACCAGACGAAGGAGATTGGACGAAAGAAATGGGATCATTGAAGTCGTACAAGCATTATCATTGGCTTACTATTTTGACGATTCTGGTGGCCGTATTGGCGGTGATGCTGGGGGCTTGTGGCACGGATACAACCACCACCTCTACTACCACCGACGCCGCCGCGGCCACAACCACCGATGCGGTTGACGCTACCACTACGGAGGCGGAGGACGCCGCCGATACCCCGGACGCGACTGCATCCGAGCCTGTCAGCGGAACGATTGTGGTGAAAGGTATGGTCGACAACCCCATTACGCTCACTGCCGATGTTCTGCAGGCTATGAATCCGGTGACCATAACCGCCACGCATCCCAAGATGGGCGATCAAGAGTACACCGGTGTGCGTTTGAGCGACCTGTTGACGACTCTCGAGGTGCAGTCCACGGCCACCACTCTACTCTTGGGTGCAACGGATGGATTCATGGCCGAGATTTCTCTGGCTGATATCGAGGCTACTCCCGACGCCATGATCGCGATAGATTCCGACGGCAGACTGAATGGCGTGATGCCCGGCATGAGCGGCAAGGCGTGGGTCAAAGACATCGTATCTATGGACTTGAAGTAACCACAATCATGAACCGCGAGGCGGAGGGAGTAGTTTCACCGTCCTCTCGTATCCTGCCCGGCCGTGAGAAAAAACAGGCCGCGCGGGCGGTGCGGCGGAGCGGTGTCCGAGTGGCGATGGTGGCGTTGCTGCCGGTGGCGGCGTTTCTCATCTCGCTGCCTTTGGGGCGCTACCCGGTGTCGCTCACCGAGTTGGCCGGGGCCGTACTGACCCGCTTGGGGTTGATCAACAGCACCGTTCCGGACGCCGTCAACACCGTTCTTTTCGGCGTCCGGATCCCCCGCCTATTGACCGCTATGTTGGTGGGGGCGGCCCTCTCTATGTCGGGGGCGGCTTATCAGGGGATGTTTCGAAATCCACTGGTTTCCCCGGACATCCTGGGGGCGGCGGCCGGAGCAGGCTTCGGAGCGGTTTTGGGAATCATGTTGTCGAAGTCGGTGATCGTGACCCAACTACTGGCTTTCGGCTTCGGCTTGGCGGCGGTGCTGGTAACGTTTCTCGTAGCCCAACGTCTGCAGCGCGGCGATCCCACGCTGGTTCTGGTCCTCACCGGAATCCTGGTGGGCACTATCTTCACGTCGCTCATCTCCATCATGAAGTTCCTCGCCGACCCCTATGACAAACTACCCGCCATCACCTACTGGCTCATGGGTAGTCTGGCCGCCGTCACTATGCAGGACCTGCTACTTCTGCTGGGTCCGGTGGCGTTGGGCGGAATCGTTCTATACCTGATGCGCTGGCAATTGAACACGCTCTCTTTCGGCGATGAAGAGGCACGGACGCTCGGTGTGGAAACGGGAAAGGTTCGCACGGTGATCATCGTAGCGGCCACCATGATGACCGCAGCCTCTGTGGCCACCTGTGGCATGGTGGGGTGGGTGGGCTTGGTCATTCCTCATCTGGCACGCAGTCTGGTGGGACCCGACTATAAGGTACTGCTTCCGGTCTCCCTGTTTCTGGGGAGCACTTTTCTGCTCTTGGTAGACGACTTGGCGCGGGTGGTGGGTACTCTGGAGCTTCCGCTGGGGGTGGTTACCGCTCTTGTGGGTGCGCCTTGGTTCCTGTTTCTACTCGCTCGTACCAGAAAGGGGTGGATGTGATACTCGAACTGGAAGGCCTGGCCTGTGGGTACGGTCGACGGACCGTAATCAGCGACATCAGCTTCACGGTGGAGCCCGGCGAGAATCTCTGCCTACTGGGACCGAACGGAGTGGGGAAGACGACACTGTTTCGCACCATTCTGGGTCTGCTCACTCCGCAGAAGGGACGGATCCTGTTCAACGGCAGGAATATAGCCGACTACTCTCTCAGGCAACGGGCGCAACGTCTGGCTTACGTTCCTCAAGCACACACGCCACCCTTTCCCTTTCGAGCCCTAGACGTGGTGCTCACGGGTCGCACGGCACATATAGGAATCACGGCTACGCCGACCACGCGGGATTTCGACATAGCGGAGGAATCTCTGGAGACGCTGGGCGCCTTGGATTTGGCCGAGCGGACGTATACAGAGCTGAGCGGCGGCGAGCGGCAACTGATCCTGATCGCCCGCGCCCTGGCGCAGAGACCCGACGTGCTGATCATGGACGAACCCTCCTCAAGTCTGGATTTCGGGAACCAGACGCGTCTATTGGCGCTCATCGCGTCGCTGGTTCGGAGCGGCGACCTGGCGGTGGTCATGTCTTCGCACTTCCCCAACCAGGCCTTCTCGTGTGCGTCTAAAGTGGGTCTGATGAAGGACGGAAGCATGTTGGCCATAGGCCACCCAGACGATGTTCTGACCGGGGACAACCTAGAGCTGCTCTATGGGATCGAGGTGGAGATTCTGCAAACGAGCGAACGAGGCGGGGCCCGGCGTCGGGTCTGCGCTCCCTGCCTAACATGATGCCGATAACCGACGTGGAGCGGGGCGTGGATAGCCGTCCGAGGCAGGACTCCTCGGTCTTGGCCGTCATCACCGGCGAATCCGGGGCGGGGAAGACCACCTTGTGCGCGGACGCGGCCGACTACGCTAAATCATGCGGCTTGTCCGTCGGTGGACTGCTGAGCCTGCCCCACGACGCGGGCGACGGCTACGAGTGGCGCAGGGTGGCCGATATCGATTCGGGCGAGTGGCGTGTTTTGGGACGTCTTCGCCCTCAGCCTTCTCAGCAATGTGATCATTCCTTCTCTCTCCAGTCGGAGGCCGGCGGCCCCAGCCAAGCCGCCGGCCACACTTCCCTGGCGTGGGAGTTTCAGACCGAGGTTTTCCCTTGGGCGGATGCCTGTCTGGCCCGCTGTGTGGAACAGCCGCCGGATGTGCTGATCGTGGACGAGGTGGGCCGGCTGGAATTGACCAGGGGAGGGGGATGGAGGGCGGCGGTTCCGCTTCTGGCCGCCGGCGGCTATCGGTTGGCCATCGCGGTAGTCCGTCCTCAGCTAATGACGGCATTCGGCAGGAGCATGGAAGGAGAAGTGTTGCTCCATATTGTGGAGGTGACCGCAGAGGCCGGGTCGCGCCACGCGGCCCGAAACGCCCTCCGGCGCCTCATAGCTTCCGTCGCACCTAAATAGGTAGAAAGCAAAAAGGTAGAAAGCAAAAGCCCCGCAAAACGGGGCTTTTCTTCATGCGCCCAGCAGGATTCGAACCTGCGACCTTCGGATTCGTAGTCCGACGCTCTATCCAGCTGAGCTATAGGCGCGAAACTGGCGGAGAAGGAGGGATTCGAACCCTCGGCAGGAGCATTCACCCCTGCTCTCGCTTAGCAGGCGAGCGCCTTCAGCCTCTCGGCCACTTCTCCACGCTACCCGATGGTACCCGGGCGAACAACTATTCTAACAGAGGGCGGGCGATCGGGTAACAACTGAGAGGTGTTTACGGGGACGCTACGTGGGGTATCGGACATAACCTACTCATCCACCCGAGGGGGGTTGCCATGGAAAGCGTTTATAAGATCGTCGAGATCATCGGCACCAGCGAAACGTCATGGGAGGACGCCGCCAAGAATGCAGTAGAGACGGCGGCCCAAACTCTGGACGATCTCCGCGTAGCTGAGGTGGTGGAACAGGATCTCAAGATAGAGGAAGACAAGGTAGTTGCATATAGAACCAAAGTGCGTGTCTCCTTCAAGTATCATGGTGAATAGCATTTTCGGTCACAGGTAGGAGAGTGAGGATTGGGGGCCGGGGAGGCTGTACAGCCTCCCCGGCCCCCAGCATTTCCCGCGATCCGCAGGTAGCGGGAAATGCCACAAAGTCAAGAGCGCAACCCTCCCAGGAGTACGTGTGTCATGAGTGATCGTCCTTCCGTGGATCTTTGGCTGAAGGAGTTGAAGAGCAGCGCTATGCTCAGTGGTCCCGTTGGCATGTTCCTCGTCCACAACGGAGTAGTGCGCCCCACGAGCCGAGCCGGCGCCAAGGTCAGCGGTATGATTCTGGCGGTCGATCGCCGGGCCGAGCGCGCGGCGGTGGAACGGGTGCAGAGTATGCCGGGGATCGCGGCAGTGCGAGTGTGGATAAATGAGGGTGGTCTTGCAGTAGGCGACGACATCATGGTGGCGCTCGTAGCCGGCGATATTCGGGACAATGTGTTTGCGGCTCTAGAATCGTTGGTGGCAGAGATTAAGAGCACGGTGGTTGAAGAGCGCGAGATGTCGTTAGGTACGTCATAAATCTGTCCATCAAAGAGATGGACTTCGAAGCGACGCACGGCCTGCTGTATCGCGGTATGCTGGTGACCATGGTAATCAGATCGGGCCTCGTTCTCGATGCAGGTGTATGCAGAGGCCGGGAGACTGATAATGGAGATGGTGTCTGCCCTTCCTGCCCGACTCGGCGGAAGAGCGTCACTGCTGTGCTCATCAATCGTTCAAAGACTCTAAAGAGCCGGGAGGTTCCGGACGATATATCTATGGTAGACGGATACCCCACCGACTCATTGTAGTGACGAAGAAATGAAAGGGCGGTTTGATCGCGCTGAAAGAAGGCCTCATATGATTGTGCACAACAGAGGAATCCAAGAAACGCGGTTTAGCCGGCCCTCACAAGGCGGCTTCACGCTGGTGGAGACTCTGGTGGCCGGTGTGGTGCTCGTGGTGGGCTTAATCATGATCGCGCAGTTCTTTGCGTCGGCTATGGCCCGCACCACTACATCCGACATACGCAGCGTCCTCTCCCAAGTGGCCAATAGGGAGATCGAGGACGTGAGGGCACTTCCCTACAACGACGTAGGCACCACCGATGGATGGCCCAAAGGTATCTTGTCTCCCACGGCCACCCGCACCGAAGACAGGGTGACCATATCCATCACCCGTGAGGTAGTGTTCGTTACAGACGAGAGTTATTCGGGTCCTTACCCTGCCAACTATAAGCGGGTCACCATCTCCGTGAGTGCTGTCGACCACCCCGCCTTGGGCCCGGTTTCTTTGAGCACATTTGTGGCCGGGGGCGCAGAGGGTGGCACACTCGATATTACTGTGACCGACACGCAGGGTACTCCCATACCCAACGTCCAGATCAGTGTCACCAACACCCATTTGGTACCGCATGTCAATATGACGTCATCTGCCCTGCGGACCAACGCCCTAGGCAAGCTGATCATTCCCGGCCTGAAGCCGGATACTGAGTACGAAGTTGCGGCATCGAAGTCCGGGTACAGCTCCGCCTTCACAGAAGCACCCCAAGTCGTTAACGAAGGAGTACCCTACACTGTAGTCCAATTGATAATCGACCGCCTCTCCACGATGGTGATCCGGTTGGTCGACGCCGAAGGCACACCGATTCCGGCGAGCCCGTCACTGAATATGCGTGTCACCGGGCCTTACGGTTACGATGAGTTGCAGAGCACAGGTAGTGATAGTAGTGCTTGGTTCAACAACATTGGGTTCTCCACCGAGCTTAACCCCTATGTAGCTGCGCTCTTGCCGGGCCAGGGTTACGAGCCCGCCTCCATGAACGTCATACTCCCGCCTAACACCACTTTGTACACGGATATGATAGTTGATGCCCCAACCACAACCACCACGACTGCTGCCACTACCACTACGACCGGCTACACAACCACCACTGGGGCCTGGACGACAACGACGAGGCAGCGCACCGGTAGTCTCCTTGTGACCGTGTACAGGCAGGGCTCGAATGACAGACTGAGGGACGTCAGAGTGACTCTAAGCGGCATAGGTACTCAGAACACGAACAGTTGGGGCCAGACCTCCTTCAACAATATTCCGTACGGTACCTACACTATTTCGGTACGGGGTAGCTACTACGACTACTACGAGTACCCCAGTTCCGGCTACGGCTATGCGGTGATCGACGGCTACACCGTCCAAGACGGCACGGTCGTGATCAACGGCAATAAGACCGCCACGGTTTACTTGAGGAGACGGTGATGGTGAAGCCTCTTCACCCTGCAGGCGGCACATATCGCATAGGAGGCGTGTTTCGTCGACGCCTGCGCTCTGATCAACAGGGCTTCTCCCTCGTTGAACTGATGGTCGTCATCTTGGTGGCCGGTGTGATGATGGCCGCCATTCTCGGTCTATTCCTGGGGAGTATTAGAGTGTTCGCTTCGGAAGGCGTGCGGATGCAGAACCAGGATGACGTTCGCTTGGGAATCAATCAAATCACACGATACCTGCGTGCGGCCACATCCTCTGCCGATCATAACGCCAGCTGGTCCAATGCCATCGCATCGGCAGGGCCGCAGAGCTTGGAGTTCTACTGTGAGATCGAGGGAGGGACGCCGGCGGAGAAAGTGCGGTATTACATGAACGGGTCGGACCTGCGGATGCAGACCGCATCGCCGTATTGGCGAACCAACCCGCCGGGTTGGGTGTATCCGCCTTACTCGGAGAATGGAATTGTGATCCAACAGGCCGTGCGCAACGGCACCTCTCCCATATTCACCTATTTGCGCTATAAAAACGGTGCTCTTGAGGTCTTCACTCCCACGACTGCCGACGATCGTAAACAGATCGTGGCGGTAGATGTGACTTTGAATGTCAATGAAGTCCCTCAGTTGGCAAGTGAAATAACCCTCAGTACGCGGGTACAGTTGAGACAAAGATATGAAGGTGGGCTAAAGTGAGACGCAGGCTGTGGCACAATCTGCGGGCTGTTGCGCAGAAAGAACATGGTTACGTGCTGGCACTAGTTATGTTGGTTCTAATGGCCATGGCCATCATGTCATCGGTACTGGTTACTCAGATATCGATCAGCCAACAGCATGTGGCTAGAGATAGAGCCTACACTCAATCATTGACGGTGGCGGAAGCAGGTCTCAACCAGTATCTGTGGATGGTAGCCTCCGGCAGTTCTGCCGACATGAACGACTTCAAGATCCCTGGAGACCCCACCCCCGATGACCGCCACCACATCTATGAGCTGACCGATCCGTACAATGGGGAGATACTGGGGCGGTACGCTATGCAGGTCACTCCTCCATCTGCTGCAGACTCACGCGTGACCGTCAGAGTCACCGGCATGGCCAACTCGCCCACCGAAGTGCCTCGCACGATCGAGGCCCATCTGGGGCGACCTGCGTTCAGCGAGTACATACTTCTTGTTGACGAACAGGTGTACATAGGTGGCCCTGCGGATCGTATCTGGCACGGCAAGACGCATTCCAACACCGGCATTCGAATAGAGACCGCCGAAATCGTCGACTCCATCACCTGTGCGCTGTCTTCTTATGAATATACGTCCGGAAACAGAAAGCCCGGAATATGGTCCCAGAACTTACCCGTGAACTGTCCCTCCAAGTCCTATTGGCACTTCCCTGTTCCACCGATAGATTTTGACATTGTTACGTCTGATTTCTCTCGTCTGAGCAGTCTTGCCATCGGTGATGCGAACCTGCCGTATGTGAGCGGCAGCGGATACCTCGGTTGGTATATTAAGCTACTTCCCAATCAGCAATATCGGGTAGCCCGTGTCAAAAAAGAGGTCGAGAACCGAAGCATATGGAATGCAAGTACCTACGATTACGGAGGTACGTTGGAGACGGAGCCCCTCAGCGCTGCCAGAAACTATCCCCCCAACGGCGTTATCTACGTGAACGATAATGTTTGGATAGAGGGAACTGGCCTGCATGGGCGCCTGACGGTCGCGTCATCCGGCCAACTCAATTCCGGTCAGGCGGGACAGAAGCAGACCACTATCAATGTGGTTGGAGATATTATCTATGCCCAGAAGGACGGATCTGCGGCCGTCGGCCTCATTGCACAGAAGGACATCAAGATACCCATGTATGCACCGTGGCGGAAGTCTTGTACCGCCTCAAATCGCAACCAACTGAATCTAGATATAGATGCGGCTCTCATATCGCAAAAAGGCAAAGAGTATGTGAGCTACGATTCAACAGGTAACGCTTCTGCCTGGGGGCCCCGCCGCGGTACCCTCACCTTTTACGGCTCGGTATCCTCTTTTGACACCCCGTACCGTCGTACCGATACCCGCTCCGACGGTCACTATGCCGGATTCTTTGAGGGAGTCAACACCTACGATAATTTCCTACTCTATAACCCGCCGCCTCACTTCCCCAAGGTGGGCACCTACCAGATCTTGGACTGGACTGAGCTGCCGTCGTCGGAGGCGGTGCCGTTCTAGTAGGGTCCTACCGTCGTGCTCTAGGACCGGGCAGGGCGGCGAGGCCGAAGTCTCTGAAAGGCGGCGGGGAACCGCTGAACGGTTCCCCGCCCGCCGCAAAGCTATATTGTCTGAACCGAACCGTGCGGGCCGTTTCCCGCCGTCTTGTCTAGACTCGTTTTGTCTGCACTCATACGGTTGCCATCTTACTGCCGCCCAGAGCCTCGTACCCGGCCACGATGTCCAGCAGTTCTTCCGTGATGGAGTTCTGGCGTTGCTGGTTTGCCGTCATGTGCAGCTCTTCCAGGCGGTCCTCGATGTTTTTCTCGGCGGTCTGCATGGAGAGGAAGCGGGCGGCATTCTCGCTGGCCAACGCCTCCACCTGGGATCGGTAGACGGAGAAGAAGAGATACTGCCGCACCAGCGAGGCCAGCAGCGGAGCCGGATCCATGGTAAAAGTGGGGATGACGCGGGGATTGGGCCATGGCTCGTTGGCGTACCGGGAGAACCACTCCTTGTCCAGTGGCAACAGCTTGTACATTCCCGGTTGATAGTAAACACCGCGAACAAGTTCGTTATGGATCACTACTACGCGGGTGATGTTGTCAAGCGACTGCCACTTCTCAATCTGGAAGACGATCTCCTGCACCACACGGGTAACGCCCGTAGGAAAACCGGGAACCGGGAAGGTCACTTCTACGGCGTGCCACAACTGCTCCAATTGTAGTGCCGGCCTGAGTCCCACACAGAGGATCCTGCGGGGCCTCTCACCGCCGAACTCCTGCTCGATGACCTCGCGACTATAGTCAACCACCACTTCGTTGTAGCGGCCGCAGAGACCTTGATCTGTGCCGAGCACCACAAGGCCCAAGTCTCCCCGCGACTGATCAAGCTCCTGCCAACGACTCAGATCGATGGCGCCGCTCGTGGCCTCGCGGCGCAGCGCGATCTGCAGACCCATTTCAATGCTGTGGTAGTAGTCGGCCAGTGCTTCCACGGCCTCCTGGAAGCGGCGGATATTTGTGACCGCCAGCAACTTCATGGTCCGGACCAGATCGCGTAGGTCCTCCGCGCTGGCAATCTTTTTCTTGAGTTGCTCGGCAGTCTCCATGGCTATGCGGCTTCCTCTTCCTCGCCGACGGGGAAGGCCTGTGCCAAGGCGGCTTTGGCCTTGTGCAGGATGGTCTCTCGGTCCTCGTCCGACATCTTGACTCCGCTTTGGACACGGGAACAGACGTCAGGACATTCCTTGGTGATGGTCTCTACCACTATCTGTTCGGCTTCGAGAACCTGCTCCACCTCCAGGCGGTCGTAGAGGCCGCTGTTGATGGCCAGCAGAGTGGCTATCTGAGCAGGAGCGGACATGGGTGAGTACTGATTCTGTTTCAGCACTTCGCGTACACGCCGACCTCGATCCAGCATGCGCTGGGTGGCGGAGTCGAGCTGCGTGCTGAAACGGGCAAACGTCTCCATGGCCTCGA
The DNA here is from genome assembly GCA_012514635.1 of Actinomycetota bacterium. Classification (GTDB taxonomy): domain Bacteria; phylum Actinomycetota; class Thermoleophilia; order RBG-16-64-13; family RBG-16-64-13; genus JAAYZX01. The sequence goes on along the minus strand of JAAYZX010000043.1, from coordinate 48,437 downwards.
ATTGCGAATAGGCCAATCGTAGGTCTCCGGCCACCAAACGGTAGGCGGAAAGCTGCGCCTTGCCGCCTACGCGCGAGACCGACCGGCCTACGTCGACCGGCGGCAGAATGCCTTTGGAGAAGAGGTCTGGGGATAGGTATATCTGACCGTCGGTGATAGAGATGAGGTTGGTGGGGATGTAGGCCGCCATGTTCTGCGCCTCCGTCTCCACAATGGGAAGTGCCGTCAGCGACCCCCCGCCGTACTCGGCACGGAGATGGGTGGAGCGCTCGAGGAGGCGGGAGTGAATGTAGAAGATGTCACCGGGGAATGCTTCGCGGCCTGGAGGGCGGCGTAGCAGCAGGGATAATTCTCGGTAGGCTCGAGCGTGGCTGGTTAGATCATCGTAGATGACCAATACGTCCCGGCCCTGCTCCATGAAGTATTCTCCCAGCGCCGTGGCGGCGTAGGGGGTGATGAATTGCAGCCCGGGCGGATCCTCGCCGGCAGCCACCATGACTACGGTATGGTCCATGGCTTCATGTTCGTGCAGGTCGGCGATCACCTTGGCCACGCTGGCCGCCCGCTGGCCCACCGCGCAGTAGATACAGATGACGTCCTTGCCGATTTGGTTGATGATGGTGTCTACTGCTATAGCGGTCTTGCCTGTCTGGCGGTCACCGATGATCAGCTCGCGTTGGCCGCGGCCGACGGGTATGGCGGCGTCCACCACCTTGAGACCGGTCTGCAGAGGGACGGTCACCGGGTCACGGTACATGATGGGTGGAGCGGGGCGCTCCACCGGGCGCCGTTCCGAGGCCACGATGGGGCCGGCTCCGTCCAACGGACGTCCTATGCCGTCCACCACTCGACCCAACAGGGCGCCGCCCACGGGTACGTCCAGTACGCGCATGGTGCGCGTCACCTCCACACCGGCGGCCAGGTTCTCGCTTCTGTCCAGCAAGATGACGCCTACCTGATCAGGGTCGAGGTTGAAGGCCATGCCGTAGAGACCTCCGGGGAAACTGATCAGCTCCTCCGACTTCACCTCCGGCAGTCCTGATACCTGAGCCACGCCCTTGCCGACGTATGTGGTGGTACCTATTTCCTGGAGTCGGAGTTCGGCTCGTTGACGTTCCAAGACGGAATCCGTCGCAGACAGCACTCCCTCCATGACTTCCTTCAGCTCGCCATTGGTTTCAGCGCTCAGTTAGGATCACCCCCCCTCACGTGCCGAGGCCTCGGCCTGCAGCTCGTCCTCGAGAGCGGTACGCAACCGTTCGAGGTAGTCGCCCAAGCTAAAAGCCAGTTTATAATCGTGGGCCCGGAGGTCGATCCCGCAGATAACATCAGGATGGACTTCCCAGGCGACTGTTACGTCGCGCCCCCCCAGCTTTTTGAGAATGTCTCGAATTTCTGAACGGTGAGTCTCGTCCAGTTCGAACGAACTGCTGATGGAGACACGGTAGTTCGACTTGTGTAGAGTGTCGACAATGCGGCGGCGTTTGTCATCGGGGAGGGTTTGCAGCCGCTCCGTGAACACGCCGGCGATGTGGCGTTCGAGGTCGCGGCCCGCCAGGTCGGCTAGTGCCAGACGCGCAATGGAGCAGATCTGGTCGCCTGCACGCTGGGAGAGGTTGCGCGCGAATGCCTCGCGTTGTCGTTCCAGGTTCTCCTTCCAGCGGGCTTCAATGTTGGCGACGTCTTCAGCCGCGATCTGCGTGAGCTCCTTGCGGCGCTGGTCCGACATTCGGTGGGCTTCCGCCATGATCTCCTCGCGGTCGCTGGAGATCTCGTTAAGCAGGACCTCGTATTTGTCCTGTTGCTGGCGGCCTTGCTGCAATGCGGTGGTGGCCTCGTTCTCCCGAGACGCGATGGTGGCTTCTCTCTTATCCATCGCGTTCAGGACAGGCTTATACAGGAACCGCTTGAGCAACCACAGCAGAATCAGGAAATTGACGATTTCCGCGACTACTGTGAACCAATCAATCAGCACGGTAGCTAGTCCTCTCGGAGTCCCTGTCGGCGCTCGTTAGCGAGCCTCTGCCCTGTCCTCGTCTCAGCCACCCTTGACTGCCGACCAGAACGGATTAACGAAGATGATGATGATCGAGATCACCAAGCAATAGATGGCCAGCGACTCGATGAAGGCCAGGCCCACGAAAAGCGTTCGCGAGATGGTACCGGCCTCGTCCGGCTGCTGCGCAATCGAGGCGAGGCTCTGGGACACGGCGCGGGCCTGCCCCATAGCCGGTGCGATCGTGCCGATCGCAATGGTTAGACCGGCTACGAGGAGTGAAGCGACGCCAATCCATCCGAGGTTATCCATGCTTACTTCCCCCTTTCGGTGAATCTCCCTGAACCTAAAGGTCTAATGTCCACCACTGGTTCCTGCGGCTATGTAGACGGTGGTGAGGATAGCGAAAATATAGGCTTGGATGGTACCCATCAACAATCCCAGTGCCTCCATCACCACCGGTAATACGAACGGGACGATGCTTAACAGCAAAGCGACGATCAGCCCTTCACTCATGACATTGCCGAAGAGACGCATGGCCAGCGAGACGGTGCGGGAAAGCTCGCTGATGGCATGAAGCGGGGCCATGAAAAAGAAGGGTTTGGTGTAGTTGCCCAAGTAGCCCACGAATCCTCGCGCACGGATCCCAAATATGGGAACTGCGAAGAAGACCGTGAGCGACAGTGCGGCGGTCAGTGAGAGCGAGCCCGTGGGCGGCTCGTAGATGGGGATAGGGGCCAAAATATTGCATGTGAGGATGAATATGAAGAGGGTCCCCACGAAGGGCACGTATGGGTCGGGATCCTGCTCGCTGATCTCGCGGATCTGGGTGCGCAACGCACTGAGAAGCGTTTCCAACAGGTTCTGCCACCGCGGTATCTTGGTGGAAGATGTGATGCGACGCGTGATGAGTATGGAGCCGATCACCAACACCAGCATCACCACCCACGTCATGACGATGGTGGCGTTGAGTTTGAAGAAGCCGGCTTGGAAGAAAACCGCTTCGTCAGGAGTGATGTGGATTTCCCCGCCGTTCATCCGTTTCACGCCTCCTTCACGACATGCGCGGGCCTAAGATATGGGTGAGGGCGGCTCTGCAGACAACAAAACCAACGAGAGCCGCGACGATCCGCAGCCAATGGCCGCCCCATGCCACCACCACGAACCCGGCCAAAGTCAGCACCAGTCGACCAAAGTGGCTCAGCAAGGCTAGGGCGCCGGGGCGCTTGGCGCCTGGTAGGCGTTTGACCGTCAACCACAGACCCGTGAAATGAATGGCGGCCAGCGCCGCGCCGGCGACAAAGGTCAACAGCAGCCAAGGTATCTCTTGTACGGCCACGCCTCACGATCCCCCTAGCCTTTGCCTTTGCGGCTTTGACGGTCGGCTTCCTCTTCAAGCGCGCGCTGCTGCTCTTTGAGTTGCCGCTCGCGCTCCTCGATGCTTCTCCTTTGGCGCTGCACCCAGTACCAAGCGTTCAGGCAGCCCAGGCATACGCCTATCACCATGAGGGTCAGTGTCCACGAGATGCGCCCGGGCCACGCGCGGTCTATCCAATAGCCGAACAACACACCCAGCATGGTAGGTACGGCCACCGACCATCCGATGATGCCGTACATAGAGAGGCTGAACCAGATACCGTCCTCTCCTTCGCGACGGCGCACCATCTTGCGTGCCTGCTTGGAGCTGACTTTGCGACGAAAGGCGTCGTCCTGTCCAGACAGCTCCGACTCCTTCAAAGTCTGCTCCGGTAGGTCCCAGGCCGCCGGCGGCACTCCGGACATAGGCGGCTCCCCCGACGTGGGCGACACGCCGGCATCAGGCGGCCCGCCGGAGGCGGGCGCCCGGCCTTCTTTGGGTTGGGACTCATCCGGCGCCGGGATCTGTGAATTCTTACTCACGGCTCACCTTGCCCATATCCAGGAACCGGCGGACAAAATCAGCCTGTAGCTTGGCCAGGGCCGAGCGAGTCGCCTTCTCGCGGTCGTCTTGGGTTCGAAATTCTTGGCGCACCGCGTGTTCCAGGGTTTCCAGGTTGCTGCTGCGTACGGCCCGCCGAGTGGATACGCGTATCTCGGGACCGCATTTGACGAGTACGCCCTCGTCTATGGCCATGAACTCTTCAGGTCCGTCCACAAGCTGATAGCTCAAGATGCCTGGGGCCAGAATGGTGACAAAGTCGATATGCCGCGGGAGCATACCGAAGCCCCCGTTCTCGGCTTCGGCGCTCAGCTTTGTGACCTCATCGTCGAGGAGCACCTGAGTGGGGAGCATCACCCGCAGCCTCATTGCTCCAGCCTGGCTTCGTCGACGGTGCCAATCATGTAGAGGGCCGACTCGGGATAGTCTGCGAACTCGTCGTTGAGGATGCGTTCGCAACCGTCGAGAGCGTCGTCCAGACCGACCAAACGGCCCTCGTAGCTTGTGAACTGCTCCGTAGTATAAAACGGTTGGGTAAGGAAGCGCTCGAGACGCCGGGCGCGAAACACCGTTTTGCGGTCTTCCTGCGACAGTTCTTCCAAGCCGAGCATGGCTATGATGTCTTTGAGTTCTTCGTAGTTGGCGAGAGTGCGCCTAACTTCGCGCGAGACCTGATAATGCCTCTGGCCCACAACGTGAGGCACCAGCATCTTGGAGCCGGAGGCCAGGGGGTCGATCGCCGGATAAAGCCCCTCCGACGCGCGTTTACGCGACAGCACGATCGAGGACGACAGGTGCGAGAAGGTATGAACGGCCGAAGGGTCTGTGAAGTCGTCGGCCGGAACGTACACGGCCTGTACAGATGTGATAGATCCGTTTTGAGTACTACAGATGCGTTCCTGCAGCTCGGCGATTTCGGTGGCCAGTGTCGGCTGGTAGCCCACTCGGGAGGGAAGCTCGCCCAGGAGGCCTGACACTTCCTGGCCGGCCTGGATGAAGCGAAAGATGTTATCGATGAGCAGCAACACATCGCGCTTCAGGTCGTCACGGAAATACTCGGCCATGGTGAGCCCGGCGTGACCCACGCGGAAACGGGCACCCGGTGGTTCGTTCATCTGGCCGAAGATCATGACCGTGTTGTTCAGAACGCCCGCTTCCTGCATTTCCCGGTAGAGTTCCTCGCCTTCGCGGGAACGCTCGCCGATGCCGCAGAAGATGGACGTACCCTCATACTGGCCCACCACGTTGTGAATCATCTCTGTGATGAGCACCGTCTTACCGACGCCGGCGCCGCCGAACAGGCCGGCTTTGCCTCCACGCTCCAGGGGAGCCATCACGTCCACGGCTTTGATGCCGGTGGAGAAAATCTCCGACTTGGTGACCTGAGCGGTCAAAGAGACGGGATCTTGGTGGATGGCCCGCCATTCTCCGCCTGCGACGGGATCTTTGCCGTCGATGGTTTCGCCGAAGACATTGAACATGCGACCGAGTAGGCGCTCACCGACAGGCACCTGGATAGGCGCTCCCGTGTCGATGACCGGAGCTCCGCGCGACAACCCCTGTGTAGGATTGAGGGCTACGGCCTGCACCGAATCCCCGCTCAGGTGAGTTACCACCTCGGCGATGATGGCTCCATCGTCCCCAGCTACGACCTTGCTGTCGATGACAGGCAGTTGTTCGGCAAAACGAGCAGTAATCACGCTACCCCGTACGGAAACGACGGTTCCGCGATTAACGACGCCCGATTCTGGCGGTGCGTACACTGGCTGCCTACCCCCTTTCCCCCTCGAGGACCGGCGACTATGCGCGACGGTGCAACACTTGAAGATGCTTGATCACCAGATTCGCCATATTCCAAACATCATTTGCTGATGTTCCACAACTATTTATTTGTTCAGGTCCGGACGGGCGCGGTTGCTGATCAGGCTCAGACTGTATATCGGGCGACATCCACACCGTCCAGAAACTCCCAGGTGCCCGGCGCCCCGTGGGCGCGGGCACCCACTTCCGCGTGAAGCATCGAGATCCCGCAATCGAGCCGCTTGGGGATGTGGTAGGTGTCCTTCACGTCGTCAAGTGCCACGATGAGTGCCCCATCCTCAAACCGGAAGCGCCAGGGCTGGCGATTGACCGCTGATGGCGCCACCCGAGCCAGAGAGACTGCCTCCTGAGCCCACTCCGGCCAGCCGTCTCCGGTGACGCCCGGGGCCAGGACCTCCAACTCCCGCCGCTTGTGGGCGCCGGCCAAGGTCTTCATCAGCTTTTCGCTGAATGTCTGCCTGTCGGCAGGGTATCCTAACGGAGAGACGGCCACTATCTCCTCGCTGGGCCCCAATGACACCAATTCGACAGCTCTTTCGCGCTTGAAGAAGCCTCCCACCCAGCATGTGGCGAGCCCGAGACGCGTTGCCTCTAGAAGTACCGCCTCACCCGCGTAGCCCAGCAACTCCGACATGTGGGGCACCGCGCGATCGCCGACAAAGAGCAGACAGGAGGGCGCTCCTTCGATTCTCCCGTAGGCCCCCACGATTCCCTTGAAGATGTTGGTTCTGAGCTCTCGGACAATGAGGATACGGGTGGCACGTCCCCACACCAGCGACCCCCACCCACCCGCGGAGCAGACGGCCTCCAGCTCCTCGAACACGGGAGGTGCAATCGCTTTCTCGTCCAACGTCCGTCGTGAGTGTCGGTCGAGTGCGGCTTGGCACCACGCATCCACGGGCATGTCCATGAAGCCCTCCCGGTCCGATCAGTCTCTGCGGCCATCTCCGGCCCCACCGAGTGTGGCCCCTTGGGGCGGCCGCACACGTGGGTGGGTCAGAGACGAGATACCCGTGATCGCGCAGAGCTACACAAGCATGTCGTAAATCCGCCAGGTCTTATAGCGGCGTCCGCCCATGAATTCCGACGCGCGGATGATGAGGAAATTGTCCTCCAGCAGGAGAGACATGTCACACTGCGAGTAGCGCCTCATGGCATATGTCTTCACGTGGTGATAGAGAAGAGCGTCGATACCCATGCGCCGATACGGTGGTTTTATTCCAAAGAAGATGAGACGCATGCGGGGGATGTGGTGACGCATGCGGAGAAGGCGTGCTATACGGACGGCATCGGAATCGCCGTACCACTTCCAGCGGGGTCGGAGGGCCCAGTTGGGATCGGGGAAGGCTCCAAAGACGGCGGCAGGCTCATCTTCGATGTATGCAAAGCGCACCAACCCTGGATCTAGGATGAGTTTGAGGGTGGCCGCGATGGAGTCCGCCTCGGGTTCGGTAATGGGGAGAAAACCCCAGTTTTGGGACCAGGCTTCGTTATATATGCTGATGACCAGACGGATCTCATCCTGTAACCGTTTGGGGTCTATCTGTCGGAACACCATGCCGCGTCGTTTGGTGGCCAGATCCACCATACGGGGCAGACGAGGATCCTCTGGTATTCGCACATCTGTGATATAGGCGTGGTAATCTTTGGTCTTGCGGAGACCGTATTTCTCAAGCAGTTCGCCGTAGTATGGATAGTTGTGTGTTTGGTCTACGCATGGCTCGCTGTTGAAGCCGTCGATCAGTACACCCTGCCGTTCATGGGTGGCATTGCTATATTCACCGGGGCCGCGCATGATGCGCGCCCCTCGGTTCCGCATCCAATCTCGGGCTGCGTCCAACAGCGCTTCTGCTACGGCATAATTATTGATCGTGTCAAAAAAACCAAAGAAGCCAAAACGATCCTTATACCATTCATCGAAGCGATGGTTGATAGCCGCCGAGACCCTCCCCACCACCTCATCTCTGCGCCATGCGAGGAAGTGGGTTACCTCGGCGGTATGGTGATAGTGATTCTGCGCAGTGAGCATGCCGACCATACCGAGGGCTTTGTTGCCCAGCAGGTCTGCCCGTAGCGGCGGGCTCCAGAAGCGGTCGCCTTTGTACAGGCGCCACGGGAACTCAACGAACTCTCTAAGGTCCGGATGGCCGAGGGGGATCTGCTCAATGCGGAGACGCGGAGCACTCATATGTGGACATATCCTAGCAGGAGTGCGACGCAAGAGGGCTTATCATGGTTCAATTGATGCTATGTCTGCCCTGAGGGTGGGAGCGTGGACAGCAAGGACAGTCGAGGAGACGTAGCATGATCGAGTTTATTGAGGGCAATGACGCCGTAGTGCGGGGGGCCATCGATGCCGGTTGTCGTTTCTTTGCCGGATATCCCATTACTCCGGCCAGCTCCATTCTGGTATCTATGATGCGAGAGCTGCCGCCGGTGGGTGGTATTGCCATACAGGGCGAGGATGAGATGGCCTCCATCGGTATGTGCATCGGCGCAGCCATGACGGGTCTGAAGGCCATGACTGCAACCTCCGGACCGGGTGTGAGCCTGTATTCTGAGAACGTGGGATTGGCCATCATGGGTGAGACCCCGTTGGTGATCGTCAATGTACAGCGCCAGGGGCCGTCCACCGGTTCGGCTACCAAAGGCGCAGACGGAGACATTTTGTTCATGCGCTGGGTCACCTCCGGAGGTTTCCCCATGATCATCCTGTCCCCCGAGAACGTACAGGACTGCTACACGCTCACTGTGGCCGCCTTCAATTTTGCCGAACGTTACCGGGCACCGGTGTTCCTGGCCTCACAGAGAGAGGTAGGCCTCACTCGAGAGGCTTTCAATTACGAACATGCCTGGGCAGAGGCGCCCACCCCCCTCCCCCGCCCGGTGGCGGCGCCGGATTGCGTCTATGAACCCCATGCCTGCCCCACACCCGATCATGTGTCTCCCATGAGTCCTATAGGCGGGCCTCATCTGGTGCGTTACACCACTTCCACCCACGACCAGCGCGCGTATCTCACTGGAGATCCGGATGTGATTGAGCATATGACCAACCACTACCGGCGCAAGATCCTAGATCATGCCGAGGAGATGGGCATCTACGAGTACGATCCTCAACGCGGGGCGGATACTCTCATTATTGCCTATGGGGTGTGCGCACGGTCGGCACGCGGAGCGGTCAAGATGGTGCGTGAAAAAGGCGGCAAAGTATCGCTTCTGGTACTGAAGACCATCTATCCAATGCAGCGAAGGGTGATCAAGGAGGCTGTGGCCGAGGTGTCTCGGGTGGTGGTGCCGGAGATGAACATGGGCCAGTATGTGTGGGAAATTAGAGCTATGGCGCCCGGCAAGGACACTATAGCCATCAACAGGATGAGTACCACGCTCATAAGCCCTGAAGAGATCATCGCCAAGGGAGGTTTGCTGTGAGCGTCCCCGACTTTGATCTTTCTACAGTAGGTGTCGGCGTGGCGCAGGAATCGTGCAGCCAGGCCAACTCTTCGTCGTATCTGCTGCCTGAGATGCTGCCGTTCGGCTTTTGTTCGGGTTGCGGTCACATCAAGATTGCAGGCTATCTGGACGAGGCCCTTCGTCGTCTGGAGCTGCCCAAGAACAAGGTGGTTCTGGTTACCGACATTGGTTGCATTGGTATCGTAGACAAGTACTATGATGTGAATGCCTTCCACGGCCTGCACGGACGAGTCATCACGTATGCCTCGGGTATCAAGCTGGCCAATCCTGATCTCACCGTCATCGCCATCATGGGCGACGGGGGAGCCGGGATCGGTGGAGCGCACCTGCTGTCGGCAGCCAGGCGCAATTTGGGCATCACGCTTATTGTGGCCAACAACTTCAACTACGGCATGACCGGCGGTCAACATTCCTGCACCACGCCCCTAGACGCGGTTACCTCCACCACGCCTCACGGCAATCTGGAAGCGCCTCTCGATCTGGTGCGCACTTTGCAGCCCTCCAAGCCTGCTTTCCTAGCCCGCACACATGTGTTCGCGGAAGGTCAGGTGGACATGTTGGTGGAGGCCATCCAGACGCCGGGCTTTGCGCTGGTGGACATGTGGGACTTATGCATAGCCTATGTCGGGAGCCGCCTGGCTCTGAACAAGAGTGCTATCGAGGGCATGATGGATGAGCTGGACATGCCGGCGGGCGTGCTGTACCGCGGCACCCGCCCCGAGTACTCGGCGGCGTGGCGCGCTTTGTACGACGAGAAAGGGGCGCGCACTCCTCCCTGTTTGCTGCAGGTGACGGGTGGGAGCGTGCTCGATCATAAGGTGGGCATCATTTTGGCGGGTGGCGCCGGGCAGAAGATCCGGTCGGCGGCGACGCTTGTAGGCACGGCCGCCATCATGAGTGGTCTCAAAGCCACGCAGAAGGATGATTACCCCATCACTGTACGCACGGGACATTCCGTGTCCGAAGTCATCGTTTCGCCTGACGATATCTATTTCACGGGTATTGAAGACCCCGATATCACCGTGATATTGGCGGCAGATGGTCTGGCGCAGGTGGCGCGCAGACTCACTAAATGTTCGCCGGACGCAAGAATATACGTGGACGAAGCGCTGGCCGACAGCGTACAAACTCCAGGTCGGGTCGTCCCGCTGCCCTTCGCGCAGACGGCAAAACGTGTGGGCAAGCTGACCATCGCTCCTGTAGCTATTGGGGCCGTTCTGGCACGAGAGGGACTATTCCCGGTGCACATTTTTGAAGCTGCTGCGCGTGCCATGCAGAAGGAAGCGGTGGCGGAAAGCACCATAGCGGGTGTACGAGCGGGATTGGAACTGGGATGAGTACTCTGCGTCTTTTCCTCTGATATGCAGTGAATACGCATAATATGCGCGCAGGCACCTATTGACGTTGGACGGTGTCCTCGGGTACTTTATCGCGCTAAGCGTCAAGCATGAGGCAAGGAGAGGCGGCGTGTCCAGTTACAAGATTGCCTGGCTTCCCGGCGATGGCATCGGCAAAGAAGTGCTCGAAGCGACCAAGATCGTATTGGATTCCATACATCTCAGCGCGGATTATATTCAAGGTGATATAGGCTGGGATTTCTGGCGTACGGAAGGCGATGCGCTGCCGCAGCGCACCATCGATCTTCTGCGTGAGTCGGATGCGGCTATGTTTGGCGCCATCACGTCCAAGCCTGCCAAGGCGGCCGAGGCTGAACTCGTCCCTGAACTGCAGGGGGAGAAGCGGGTATACCGGTCACCCATTGTGCGGATGCGGCAGGTGCTGGATCTATACATCTGTCAACGACCGTGCAAAGCGTATGCGGGCAACCCCCTCAACCACGACGAAAACGTAGATATCGTCGTCTTCCGAGAAAACACCGAGGATCTCTATGCGGGAGTGGAATTCTTCCCCGTCAACTCTGATGTGTCGGAAGTACTGGCCGAGCACTCCGCCAACTTCGCGTCGTTCAAAGATCTGCCCGGCGACGAGTACGCTATCTCCTGCAAGATCAATACCAAGAAGGGCTGCGAACGAATAGCGCGCGCGGCCTTCGAATACGCGGTGCGGAACAAGCGCAGGAAAGTCACCATTGTCCACAAAGCCAACGTGGTGCGTTCCACCGACGGCATGTTCCTGGAGATCTGTCGTGAGGTGGCAAAGGATTACCCCAAAATCGAGGTGGACGACGCCAATATCGACGCCATGTGCATGTGGCTGCTGAAGAATCCACTGAACTACGATGTGCTGGTGGCGCCCAATCTCTACGGTGACATTATCTCCGACCTGTGCGCGCAGATGGTGGGTGGGCTGGGCTTCGGCTGCTCCGGGAACATCAGCCAGGATATGGGTGTGTTCGAACCCACGCACGGTTCGGCGCCCAAGTACGCAGGCCAATACAAGGTGAACCCCATCGCCTCCATTTTGGCGGCCAAAATGATGCTGGACTGGCTGGGTGAGGAGGGTTATGCGGATGCCGTGGAGAGCGCTGTGGCCGAGGTGATAGCAGAGGGCAAGGTTCGCACCTACGATATGGGCGGCGATGCCACCACGCTGGAGATGGCGCACGCGATTGCGGCGAAACTATAGGCCCAACGGGCGGATTCGGGCGGATTCCACCAGTGAACGAAAGGGAAAAAGTATGAAGAGGACCACAGTCCTGAGGAAGGCCATCATGGATCGCCGGGCAGTGGCGGTTCCAGGCGCACACGACGCTTTGAGTGCCCGCGTGATCGAGGCCTGCGGCTTTGAGGCCATCCAAGTCTCCGGTTACGGTCTTGCCGGTTCCTTTCTCGGCAGGCCGGACGTGGGTCTTGTGCAGATGAAGGATGTGTTGGATATCACCTGGAACATCGCCCAGGCGGTGAAGATCCCAATCATGGCCGACGTGGACACCGGTGGCGGCAACGCTGTGAACGCGGCATATGTCACCGAGCGCCTCATCCAGATGGGTGTGGCCGGCATGAACATCGAAGACCAGGTCTTTCCTAAGCGCTGTGGTCACATGGCCGGCAAAGAAGTGATCGATGCCGACGAGATGGCGGGCAAGGTCAAGGCCTGCGCCGAGGTGCGCGACGCGCTGGATCCCGACTTTATCATCAACGCCCGCACCGACGTCTTTGCTGTGGCGGGGCTGGATGAGGCCATCCGTCGCTGTAATCTGTACCTGGAAGCCGGCGCGGATCTCGGTTTTATCGACGGCATCAAAACGCGGGCGGATGTGGAGACTGCGGTCAAGGCGCTCAAGGGCCCTCTCTCCGTCAATCTCATGGATGCCATCTCCGGCATGAAAACCGAACTCATACCCATCCCCGATCTGGCGGCTATGGGCGTGGGCAGAGTGTCGATCCCGGTAGCCTCCATTATGGTGGCACACAAGGCGCTCACAGCCTTTTTCAGCGCGCTCAAGGCTTCGCCTACGGGGACACTGCCCGGCCAGACGCAGTGGGTGGCCTCTTTTGAAGAGTACACGGACTTTGTGGGCCTGAAGGACTACAAAGCGCTGGAGAACAAGTACCTTCCCCAGCAGCGTATGACCACCAAGTATGGAGATCAAGAAAAGATTGTAGGTTAGTCGCGGTAGGTGGGCGGCGTAGACCTACGCCGTCGGCGCCCTCACAAGGAGGCCTGATAGATGGGCATGACCGTAGTTGAGAAGATTCTGGCGCGTGCCACCTGCCGGTCGACCGTCAAGGTCGGCGACGTGGTGGAACCGGCCGTAGATCTGGCCATGTCGCACGAAAATGCAGCGTTGGTTATCAATCAGTTCCAAGAGATATTCCAAGACACAGGGATGGATGCCACTGTGTGGGATCCATCCAAGATAGCCATCATTTTTGACCATCGCATCCCGGCCGAAAGTTCCAAGACGGCCACCAACCAGAAGAAGATCCGTGACTTTGTAGCGACGCAGGGTATCACCAAATTCCACGACATTCGCGGCGATGAGGGCGGTATCTGCCATCAAATCTTGCCGGAATACGGGTACGTACGCCCCGGTTACGTGGTGGTGGGGACCGACAGCCACACCACCAGTCACGGCGCCTTGGGCGCCTTCGCCTTTGGGTTGGGGGCCACAGAGATGGCGGCTGTGTGGGCGCTGGGCCGTGTGTTAAATGTGGAAGTGCCGTCTTCCATCAAGGTGGTAGTCAACGGATCCTTCGGCGAGTGGATTGCACCCAAGGATCTCATCCTTTATCTGATCGGGAGACTCACGGCGGAAGGCGCCAACTTCCGCGTTATCGAGTTTCACGGCAGCGCCATCAGCAAAATGCCGGTCTCCGGGCGGCTGACCATCTCCAACATGTCCATGGAGGCGGGGGCCACGGCCGGCATCGTACCTGCGGATGATGAGACTGAGCTTTATTTGCGCCAGGAAGCCGGCGTCACCGACGATATCGAGCGCGTGCTGCCCGACGCGGACGCCGTGTACGAGCAGACCATTGAGATCGATGCGGCGAAACTGGTGCCGCAGATCGCTAAGCCGCATATGGTAGACAATGTCAGCCCCATCGATGAGGTGGAGGGCGTTGAGCTCAATCAGATCGTGATCGGATCGTGCACCAACGGCCGACTTGACGACTTGGAGATAGCAGCGGCCATCCTCAGGGGCAAGAAGGTGGCTCGTGGTACGCGCATGCTCATCTTCCCGGCCTCGTGGCGCATCTACAAACGCGCACTTGAGTCCGGAGTGCTGATGGATCTGGCCGATGCGGGTGCGTTTATTGTAAATCCGGGCTGCGGGTGCTGTCTGGGAGTTCACCAAGGCGCTCTGGGGGACGGCGAGGTGGCTTTGGCCACCACCAACCGTAACTTCAAGGGCCGCATGGGCAATCCCGAAGGCGAGGTATACCTCTGCTCGCCGGCCACAGCGGCGGCCAGCGCCCTCACCGGTGTGATCACCGATCCCAGGAAGGTAGGTGCCTGAGATGGCCAAGGTTATCCTCAAACTGGGCGACGATATCTCCACCGACGCCATCTATCCTGGTCGCTTCATGGCCACGGTGCTGCCTACGGAGACGCCGCAGTTCGCTTTCGCCGATTATGCCGAGTTCAACGCTAAGTTGAAATCGGGCGAGGTGGCGCCCGGGGGGATTGTGGTGGCTGCCAAGAACTTCGGGTGTGGGTCCTCGCGGGAACAGGCGGCTTCTACGCTCAAGGGCTGGGACATAACGGTGGTGGCTAAGAATTACTCGCGTATCTTTCTGCAGAACTCTATCAACTTGGGTCTGCGAACCGTCATCTGTCCGAGCCTGGAGGCGGAGGAAGGCGACGAGTTGGAGATCTTGGCCGACAAGGTGGTTAACAGGACGAGTGGAAAGGAATTCCCCACCGAACCGTTGCCGCCTGCCAGGCAGGCAATTGTTGATGCCGGGGGGCTTATCCCCTACGCGCGTCAGAAGCTGGTAGAGATGAGGAAGGCGGCACCGGCGGCTCCCGTCGCGCCGCAGATATACAACTGATAGGCGGCGCGACGGGCCGCGCGTGGCGCGGCCGGGAAGATGGTGCTGCAGTGAAGTGAGGGAGGGCTGCCGATGGAACCCACGGTGGTGGTGTCGCATGTGAGCAAGTCGTTTGGCGAAACCAAGGCCGTGGAGGACGTATCCTTCGAGGTATTCCCGGGCGAAGTATTTGGACTGCTGGGTCCTAACGGTGCAGGCAAAACCACCGCCATCCGCGTCATGCTGAATATCTTTAAAGCAGATGCCGGGTCGGTGAGTATTCTTGGCGGCAGTCTTGATCAGGCCAGATTGGATCGCATCGGCTACCTGCCTGAGGAGCGCGGCCTTTATCGCGACCAGCGACTCGATACCACCCTGATATACCTGGCAACGCTCAAAGGCATGAGCCAAGAAGATGCGCGGGCAAGACTCACCGGCTGGCTGCAACGGATGGATATATTGGAGCACCGCAACAAGAAAGTTCAAGAGCTCAGCAAAGGCATGCAGCAGTAGGCCCAGATCATCGCCGCCATGCTTCACGAGCCCGATGTCTTGGTGATCGACGAACCGTTTGCGGGGTTGGATCCCGTTAACACGCGGTTGGTGAAGGACATGATTGAAGAGTTTCGTCAGGCCGGCTGTACGGTCATCATGTCCACCCACCAGATGTACCAAGTGGAGGCGCTTTGCGGGCGCATCGCTCTCATCGACAACGGGCGAACCGTTCTCTATGGCGATGTCGACGGCATACGGCGGAGGTTCGCCGGCAACGCTATTTCAGTTGTAGGGCGGGGGGATTTTCAGGGATTGCCTGGAGTGCTGGATGTACGGGAGCAGAATGGCGAGTGGCGCATGTCCCTTGCCACTGGAGCCAACCCCCAAGAAGTGCTGCGCGCCCTCATTGCCCGTGGAGACGTGCGTATCGAACGGTTCGAGATAGCGGAGCCGTCGCTGGACGATATCTTCATCAAGGTGGTAACTGAAGGTGGAGAGTACGTTGACGAGGGTACAGTGGCTCAGCTACGCGGTTTTCCGGTATACGTACAATCTGAGACTTCTCAGGGCGATTCGGACGGTGCGGAAGCATCGCTTCATGAGGAAGAGGATTTATCTCAGCTCGATCGCTCACTTATGGAGCGTTTCGAATCCGGTCGCGGCAGATCGAGATTATGACCCTTTGTTCGTACGGCCGAGAAGCGGCGTATGCATAAGCTCTGGTTGGTAGCCCGCTACGAGTATCTCACTGCGGTGAAACGTCGCTCTTTTCTCCTTGCGACTTTGGCAATCCCCCTTTTGATTGTAGCGGTGGTGGTTGTGATCTTGCTTGTGAGCTCACGTACCGGAGCCGAGAGTCAGGTGGGCTTTGTAGACGGCAGCGGTGTGCTGGCTTCTGTCCCCGTGCCTCCGGTCGACCAGACCACCGTCGCTACAGGAGAGCCGGTCATGCGACCTTATCCTGATCGGGTGTCGGCGGAAGCTGCGTTGAAAGCAGAGGAGGTCCAAGCCGTCTACATTCTCGCCGTCGACTATCTCCAAACCGGCAAGGTGACCCTTCTTTACAACGAACAAGCTCCTTCTGCGCGTGTGGAGAGTGCGTTCAGCGCACTCATCAGGCCGCAATTGGCGGCGGAGGTGTCGCCACAGATACAGGAACGGGTCCTAGACGGTCCGGGTGATCTTGTGTTTCAAACCACCGATGGTCGCGTGGAGAGCGAGACGGGTGGCCTGCTTGAGCTGATCTTCCCTGTGGCAGTAGCCCTGTTTTTTGTATTAGCTGTGATGTCTTCTGCAGGCTATCTCCTTCAGGCCGTCACGGATGAGAAAGAGAATCGCACCATGGAGATCATGACTACTTCCCTCTCCGCTGAGCAGCTGGTGGTAGGGAAGTCCATGGGCCTGATTGTGGTATCGCTGACCCAAGTGGGAATTTGGCTGGTGGTGGGCGCTGTGGCATTGATTGCAGCCGCACAGGCCACCCCCTTGCTGAAGGATGCACAGGTGCCGTGGGGGTTCATCGGCGTCTCTGTCCTGTTCTTCCTGCCGTCGTTTGTGTTGGAGGCCGGAATTATCACCTCAGTAGGGGCGGCGGTTACCGACCTTAGGCAGGGACAGCAAATTGCGGGCGTTTTGCAATTGTTCTTCTGGTTGCCCTTTTTCTTCTTTGGTCTGATCATGGGGTCACCGGACAGCCCTGTGTTGGTGGCTTTGAGTCTCTTTCCGCTTACTTCGCTTGCCACCATCGCACTGCGCTGGGGTGCGACTGTGATCCCTTGGTGGCAGATTGTGGTGGCTTGGTTGCTTGTCTCGGGCTCGGCTGTGGGCGCGTTGCTGATAGCGCCGCGTATTTTCCGACGCGGCATGTTGCGGTACGGTCAACACATGAAGTTCGGCGGTCTTCTGGAAGCCGTTCGATCCCGGAATGCGTGAGGTGCTCTTATGAGGCGCATCTGGCTTGTGCTTAAGAACGAGTTCCGGTCTACCGTCGGCAAACGCTCGTTCTGGTTCACAACCATCCTCTTCCCCTTGGTTCTGGTGGGTCTGATGGTTGGGTCTCAGCTTATGGGGTGGAATGCTGCCACGGGTACCGATCACTTCATACCCGTTCCTGGAGAGACGCCTCCGCTTGGATATGTGGATCACTCAGGGATTATCGAGACTCTACCCCCCGGTATCGATGAGCACACTCTGATGGCATTCTCAACGGAGAACGAAGCTCGTGCTGCTGTTTTACAGGGCGCCATCGAGCGGTTTGCAATCATCCCGGTTGACTATGTGAGTGGAGGAGTCGTCACTATGGTAGCGGACAAGTTTCGTCCTGTTGACTCCTTCGATTTTCCTCCAATGCTTGCGTACACGCTCAACAGCAACCTACTGGGCGACTCATCAAGAGCCGGGTTGCTCATGGCACCGCTTACTCAGGTGACCAAAGAGTCCACTTCCGGCTCGGGCGATGGGGAGATTGACAATGAGTGGGCGTTGATCATTCCGCACATTGTGCTCATGGCCTTTTACTTCGTAGTCATCATGAGCAGCAGCTACATGCTGCAGAGTGTGGCACGGGAGAAGGAGACGCGTACGGTAGAGATGCTGTTGTTAAGTGTGAAGCCTCGGGAGCTCATGGCCGGAAAGATCTTGGGTCTGGCAGGGATTGCTCTGATACAGATGGCGATCTGGTTGGGGGGCGGTCTGGCTGCACTGCGGTGGGCGGCGCCGCGTCTGGCAGAGGTGGGATTCACGCGCTCGCTGCCGGCCGGCTTCGTTTTGTGGAGTCTGGCGTATTTTGTTGTGGGATATCTGCTATTCGCAGCCCTGTTGGGAGCGCTCGGTGCTTTGGCGCCTGGGACGCGAGAGGGCAATCAATTCGTGTTTGTCGCCATTGCACCATTGATGGTGCCTTTACTGATGAGCTCCAGTATTGTCGGTAACCCCAACGGAGGCCTGGCCGTTTTTCTAAGCCTCTTCCCTTTCACATCGATTGTGACTATGCCTACGCGTCTTGCTGCGAGTGGCGTGGCATTTTGGGAGCTGGCCGTAGGGCTGGTGATTCTGGTAGTGGTGGCTTACCTGTTCGTCCTGTTTGCGGCGCGGCTGGTGCGCGCCGACACCTTACTGACCACGAGGGTGCTCAATCTCAAACGAGTGGTTGCAGAGCTCCGCGCGGGGGGTAGATCATGAGTGACACCCATCCACAATTAGTCTCTGCCATGATGGATCCCAGTTTCTATCCCCATCCCGCGGCGGACATCAAGCTCATTCAGACCCATATCTCCTACATTTTTTTAGCGGGAGAACTGGTCTACAAAGTGAAGAAGCCGGTGGATTTTGGGTTCCTCAATTTCACCACGCTGGATTTACGGCGTCATTACTGTCTGGAAGAATTGCGCTTGAACCGTCGGTTGGCACCCGATACGTATATTGCCGTGCACCCCATACACGAGACACTTAGCGGAGATTTGATTTTGGGGGAGCCGCTGTCGGCGGCACCTGTATCGGGAGCGGCTTCCGAAGCCGTCGGGGCCGCCGCTGGGCTCGCTGAGGCTACTGCTAAAGCCGCCGTCGGAGTCGCCGAGGCTGCCGAGGAAGTGTCGGTCACTGAGACTGCCGAGCTCAGGCCTGCCGTCCCTAGCGCTATCGGGTCGAATGCTACGCGGGTGATGGATTACGCTCTTAAGATGCGCCGACTGCCTGAAGAGCGCATGCTGAAACACCTGCTTTCGATGGGGAGGGTGGGGCCGGAGACGATGGACGCCATCGCGCGGAAGGTGGCCCGTTTCCACAGAGAGGCGGAGACGGGCGGTGAGGTGGATCAGATCGGCGGTGTGGCATCCATCCAACATAATAATACGGAAAATTTCATTCAGACAAAAAAATATCGAAACATAACTATCCCAAAACGTATGTTCAGTTTCATTCGCGCATACGACAGGGACTTTTTCGCCCGGCATATAAGCTTTTTGGAAAATCGTGTGCGGGCCGGACGTGTACGCGATTGCCACGGAGACCTGCATCTGGAACACATTTGCTTGGCCGGCGGCGATGACGGCATCACTATCTTCGACTGCATAGAGTTCAACCAACGGTTTCGGTATTCGGACGTCGCGTGCGAAGTGGCCTTCTTGTACATGGATCTGGATTTCAACGGTTACACCGACCTTGCCGAAGACTTCGTGGATGCCTATGTAGAGGCTTCGGGTGACAAGGGAGTACAGGAACTGCTCAGCTTTTTTGCCTGTTATCGAGCCTATGTGCGTGGCAAAGTAATTAGTTTTCGGTTGGACGATGTGGCCATCGTGCCCGAAGACAGGGAGGAGGCGCGGCGTATTGCCGGACGGTACTTCGCCCTTGCCTACCGATATGCTGCTCGATTCGAGCAACCCACAATGGTGCTGGTGGGCGGCTTGATGGGAACGGGTAAGAGTACGCTTGCGGCGGCGATTGCGGATCCGCTTGGGGCTGAAGTCGTCCGCACAGATGTGATGCGCAAGCAACTCGCGAGGATCCCGGAAGACATGCGTTGCTATGATGACTTTGGTTCCGGTCTCTATAGTCGGGACATGACCGAACGCACTTATGCAGCCTCACTCGACCGCTCTATCGCGGCGTTGCGGGAGGGGCGGTCCGTGATCATTGATGCGTCGTGGAGCAGGCGGGCGGATCGAGAACGGGCGGTGGCTGTGGCGCTGAACACCGGAGCCGACGTCCATTTTGTAGAGTGCGTGTGCCCGGAGGACGTGGTGCGTGCGCGGCTGGACGCGCGCATGACGCAGGTTGGAGAGGCGTCCGATGGAAGGTGGGAGTTGTTTGCCGCACAACGGGATGCCTACGAGCCCGTGATCGCAGATGAGGGCCTGCGGATCATAAGAATCGATTGTTCGCAGCCTCCGGACGACTGTGCCTACGAAGCCGTGGAACGGCTGCGCATTCCGCATTCCGCAGTTGATGGCAGTTGATGGCAGTGGATAGAAGTACGGGAGATCGGACGGTGGCTTCTTATGTGGCGCTTCACCGATCGGGTGAGCTGCGGCGACGGGCGGAGACGGCCGTGGCCGATCTGGCGTCGTGCCGCGTGTGTCCGCGTCGGTGCGGCGTGGACCGACTCAGTCGGGCAACCGGAAAAGAACTGGGGTTCTGTCGAACCGGGCGTTATGCGCGGGTGGCGAGTTTTGGCCCACATTACGGAGAAGAGGCTCCTCTAGTAGGTCAAGGTGGGTCCGGTGCCATCTTCTTCTCCCGCTGCAATCTCGACTGCGTTTACTGCCAGAACTGGGACATCAGCCACCAGGACGCCGGCGACGAGCTCGGTCCCAAAGAGATTGCCACCATCATGCTCAGGCTGCAGAGAATTGGATGTGAGAACATCAATCTGGTGTCTCCCAGCCACGTAGTGCCGCAGATCCTGGAAGCGCTGGATGTGGCGGCTTCTGCGGGATTGACGCTACCCTTGGTCTACAACACCGGTGGATACGATACCGTGGAGACACTGAAGCTTCTCGACGACGTGGTGGACATCTACATGCCGGATGCCAAATACGCCGACGAAGATACGGCGGCGAACCTGTCGGGTGTACGCGACTACGTGGCCTTCAACCGTGGCGCACTCCGCGAGATGTATCGTCAGGTCGGCGATCTGCTCATGGATACTCGTGGCGTGGCTGTTCGGGGGTTGCTGGTGCGTCATCTCGTTCTGCCCGGCGGTTTGGCAGGCACCAAAGAAGTGATGGATTTTCTGGCGCAAGAGTTGTTGCCCGGGACTTACGTGAACGTGATGAACCAATACCGTCCGGCGGGCTTGGCCGGGCGCTATACAGGGCTGGACAGGCGGCCGACCATACGGGAGTGTCGAGAGGCCGCAGAGGCTGCTCGGGCGGCCGGTCTGTATCGGTTGGACCGATAAATGCTCGGGGGTTGCGGACAGAACTCCGTGCAAGACTGTCCGTAAATAAAATGGAGAAAGGTCAGAGCGAGCACTAAAGTTTCGGCATTTTAGACCGATAATAGAAGGAGGGAGATAGGCTTGTAAGGTACGCTCCTGTCCCTCTCGCCCCTCCCTTTCTCCATTTGCGCCCTCTGGAGCCCATCCACCAGAGGGCGTTCCTTCTCTTGATACGCGTTCCGCTTTCTGTTTCCTTCTTCGGTTCCGTAGTAAAGTGAGGAGTTGGTGCATAGCGGGTGGATCGTGCGGTCGGACACGATATTTTCGGGGGATTGGCCAGGAGGTTTGAGTCGATGATCACGACGAGTAGTAAAGGGCCCAGTTTGGCTGCGGTTGTACGGGGAGACGAGGTGCAGGTTGGTAACGCGCTGGTGGGCGTAGCTAAGGCGCAGGAGCTCTCAGTCAGAAACGGTGGCGTAGTGGCTCTCCTGGCCGGGGAAAATGCAGAACTGAACAACGGCTATTGTCAGCACGTGCTTGCGGGGGAAAGCGCTCGGGTGTCGAAAGCCGGCGCCGCCGCCATTGTAGCCGGAGGAGAGATGCAGGTGATGGACGCCGGTGCGGCACTCATGGTGGCCGGGAACGGCATGTCTATGGAACGGGCGGGTGCCGCCGCCATTGTGGCGGGGAAAGCAGATATTCGCGGTGGCTACGTGGGTCTGGTGGTCTCCGGGAAGACGGCCGTCTCCGATGGGGCTCGAGTCCTCTTGGGGACGCGCGAGGCTCTCATCATGGGGGTGGTGTGCGCCCTTCTCCTCCGTCTTTTCGGGTTGGGAGGAAAGAAGAAGTCGAAGAGGCGGTGACGTCCGCTATCATAGCTGTTCGGCCCATGGACAACGGCGGAGGTTGGACGATATGCGCGTGACTCTGACCGGTGCGGGAGGTTTCATCGGCTCCCATCTGGCGGAAAGGCTGGTGCACGAGGGGCACGAGGTCAGGGCATTGGTTCGCTATACGTCCCGTGGTGACTTCGGTTTGCTGGACGACCTTCCGGCCGAGGCGGCGGCGCATGTGGATGTGCGCGCCGGTGATCTGCGGGATCCGGAGGCCGTGCGTCAAGTGGTGCGCGGAGCCGATCTGGTTTTTCATTTAGCCGCGCTGATCGCTATCCCGTACAGCTATGTGCATCCGCGAGAGGTCGTAGAGACCAACGTTATGGGCACCTACAATGTGCTTTCGGCGGTTAGAGAGTTTGCCGTACCGCGCATGGTGCACACTTCTACCAGCGAGGTCTACGGCACCGCACGCCAGGTTCCCATCCCCGAAACGCATCCTCTGCAGGGTCAATCTCCGTATTCGGCGTCCAAAATTGGAGCGGACAAGATCGCCGAGAGCTTTCATCTGTCTTTCCAGACGCCGGTTGCCACTATCCGCCCCTTCAACACGTATGGCCCACGGCAATCGACACGTGCAGTGATACCCACCATCATCACCCAGGCCGTCTCCGGCGCCGAGCAGATCCGGCTGGGCAGTCTGCACCCCACTCGGGACCTGCTGTTTGTGGAGGATACGGTGGCCGGTTTTCTAGCGGTGGCCTCCAGCGATGTCTGCGTGGGACGGGTCGTTAACGTGGGCACGGGTACGGAGATCAGTATTGGTGAACTTGCTGCACGAATCCTAGCCTTGACGGGCCGGGGAGAAACCCCCATCGTCACCGACCAAGAACGTGTCCGCCCCAGAGGATCCGAGGTGGAGCGTCTCATCTGTGACAACCGATTGGCGGCGCAGCTGACGGGGTGGCGCCCTACGGTCTCGTTGGACGAGGGGCTCACCCGCACAATCGCCTGGGTGAGGGAGCATCTGAATCGCTATCGTGCGGGATACCAGGTCTGAGATGTCCGCAAAAACATTAGAGCGGAATATCGTTGGCGCAAAACAGGCCGTAGTGTTGGCCGGAGGGCGGGGGACGAGATTGGCGCCGTATACGGTTCTCTTTCCCAAACCGCTCATGCCACTGGGAGAAATGCCCATCTTGGAGGTTGTCCTACGTCAGTTGGCCCGGTGCGGTTTTGCAAAGGTGACGTTGGCAGTGGGACACTATTCGCAGTTGATCGAGGCATATTTTGGCTGCGGCGAGACCGTAGGGGCGGAATTGGTGTACGCTCGTGAGGACGAGCCGCTTGGTACCGCTGGCCCTCTCGCAACTATAGCCGGTTTGGACGAGCCCTTCCTGGTGATGAATGGGGATGTGCTCACCACGCTGGACTTCGCAGATTTCCTTCGGGACCATGTGCAATCGAGCGCTACGGCTTCTATCAGCACGCACATGCGGAGTAACCGTGTAGATTTTGGCGTGGTGCAGACGGATGAAACGGGATTGGTCAGGGGGTATATCGAGAAGCCGGTGCACGAATATCTGGTCAGCATGGGCGTGTATGCCTTCTCTCCTGAGATTCGCAGCTTCATTGAGCCCGGCCGACGGCTGGATTTCCCGGAACTGGTGCTCAAGTTACTGGCGGCCGGTCGGTCGGTGAGGTCGGTCCCGTACGACGGTTACTGGTTGGATATTGGGCGCCACGATGATCTAGCGCAGGCTCAGAAGGAGTTTGTAGGTCGTAGAGATGAGTTTTTGCGCGGCTCATAGGGAGGACATGTGTCCTGGAATGTAGCTCTGTCTGAACTGGAATACGGCCCTGAGGAAGAAGCCGCGGTACTGGAGGTTCTGCGCAGTCGCTGGCTGACGATGGGAGAACGGACCACTCGCTTTGAGAATGAGTTCGCTGCGTTTATAGGGACTGAGCACGCAGTGGCCGTCTCCAATTGCACTGTGGGTCTGCATCTGGCCCTAATAGCGTTGGGCGTCGGCCCGGGCGATGAGGTGATCGTCCCGGATCTTACATTCGTGGCCAGCCTCAATGCCGTTCGATATACAGGGGCTACTCCGGTCCTAGTGGACATCACCTCCCAGCACGACCTTACATTGTCCGTCCAAGACGTGCAGGCCAAGATCACACCGCGGACCAAAGCGATCATCGTCATGCACTACGGCGGCTATCCGTGTGACATGGATGCTGTGCGCTCTCTGGCCTCACAACATGGGTTGGCGGTGGTGGAAGATGCGGCTCATGCGCCGGGAGCTTCACATCGCGACACAATGGCCGGATGTTTAGGAGATGTGGCCGCTTTCAGTTTCTATTCCAATAAGAACCTGGCTACGGGAGAAGGGGGCATGGTAACCACGTCGAGCGCAGATATGGCGCAGAAGCTGCGTCTCCTGCGATCGCATGGTATGACGCACCAGACTATGGATCGGCACAAGGGTCACGCATACTCGTATGACGTGGTGGAGTTGGGTTACAATTATCGTATCACTGAGATCGAGGCCGCGCTGGGGTTGGTGCAGTTGGCCAGACTACCCGCGCATAATGCGGCCCGCGCTCGGTTGGTCAAGCGGTATCGTGAGGCCCTGAGCGGGATCTCCGGGGTTGATGTCCCCTTTACGGGTTTTGGCGAACCGCCGGGGTGGCCGTACCCCGCCGTCTCTTCACATCACCTCTTTGTGATTCTTTTGCCCGATGGTGCCGACCGCCTGCGTGTCATGAAGGCGCTCAAGAATGAGGGGATCCAGACCTCCATCCACTATCCTCCCCTTCACGACTTCTCGAACGTGAAGGGAGACGTGGAAGCCGGGCTCATTCGGGCCGAAGCGCTGGAGAATGTGGATCGAGTAGCTCCTAGGCTGCTCACGCTCCCGCTCTCCGCAAGTTACGGGCCGGACGTGGCGGATCGAGTGGCTGAGGCAATCTCTAGGACGTTGGCGCCGTGACTGGGGCGATAGTTCAATGCTTACTTGCTTGACATCAAGCTAATGGCTTCCTATAGTCAGCAGGTCTTTGGTTCCGAACTCCTTGGAAGTGCCATGCAGGACGAATCGGCTCCTAACCCCACAGATCAGCAGGATCTTGAGTACGCCGCATCACGCGCGTTTGTGCGGCTGAATCGAGCCGCCGTCTCAGTAAGCGCTCGTGCCAACGTGGACCTAACGGAGGTGGGTCTTACCTTCAGTCAGTTCGCTGTCCTGGAGGTGCTATATAGCCGTGGTTCGTTGTGTCAGAAGGATATCGCGCAGCGTATTCTGGCCCACAGCAGTGGCAATATGACGCTCGTTGTCGATCACCTCGAAGAACAGGGGCTGGTGGAACGTACGCCGGGAGAGACGGATCGCCGTCAGGTAGTAGTGAGGCTGACACCCAAAGGCGAATTACTCATCCGCGATTTCCGACCCCGGCACGTCCGGCGGATAGCCGATGAAATGAGTGCCCTCAGCGTGGAAGAGCTGCACCTGTTGGGAGAGCTCTGCCGACGTGTGGGACTGAAAGAAGCGGCGCCGGAGTGAAGATCCTAGTTACCGGAGGCGCCGGTTATGTCGGTTCTGTCACGGTGCGCCACTTGCTGGACTCGTGGCATCAGGTGATCGTGCTGGACACGCTGGAACGGGGATGGGCGGAGGCTGTGGACCGGAGGGCCCAGCTCTTTGTAGGCAACGTAGGTGACCCGGAAGCGCTGGACGAGGTCCTTCCCGGGTGCGACGCCGTGATGCACTTGGCCGGATACATCGACGTGGCAGAGTCACAGGCCGATCCGGGTATGTACTTTCGCAACAACGTGTCGCGTGCCCAGGTGCTGTTGGATGCCATGGTGCGTCATGAGATAGGTGCTATTGTGTTTTCCTCCACTGCCGCTGTCTACGGAGAGCCGGAGACCATCCCCGTTCTGGAATCGGCGCCCACCCGGCCCATCAGCGCCTATGGTGCCTCCAAGCTCATATTCGAGCAATTGTTGGATTGGTATGAGCGGCTTCATTTTATACGTACTATGCGTTTTCGCTATTTCAATGTGGCCGGAGCGTGGCCCGATGGGTCGCTTGGCGAAGCGCACCATCCGGAGACCCACATACTGCCGCGTATATTGCAGTCTATGGCGGAAGGACAGGCAGTTTTCGAGGTCTACGGTGACAACCACCCCACTCCTGATGGCACCTGTGTCAGAGACTACGTCCACGTGTTGGACCTGGCGCACGCGCATCTTCTGGGGTTGGAGAGACTGGCCGAAGGCGGCGAAGGAGGCATCTTCAATCTGGGCAGCGGACGGGGCTTTTCCAACTTGGAAGTGGTGCGGGCGTGCGCAGAGGTGACGGGGTGCAAGGTACAGGTGAAAGTGGGTCCGTCGCGCGCCGGAGACCCGGCCATGCTGGTGGCATGCATTGAGAAGACGTTGATGAATCTGGGTTGGATGCCGGAACGCTCTTCGCTTGAGAATATGGTGGCGGATGCCTGGACTTGGCACCAGGCGCGCCCTCGCGGTTACCGTACGGACGACACCGCCACAAGCGCCGCGTGACGCCGGCGCTCTATTGATGACACTCGCTTACCCGGTGTCCTTTGAGGCGGTCGTGTACGGCCGATCCGATCGTCACAGCTGTCTTTCTCGTTCGAGTACTACGATGGATCTGGTACGCACCAAGATGCGCCCCTTTCCCTCCGTTATCTTCCAGTTGGCCTTGTCGGTGTCGGTGGCTCCCGTTCCTGTTCCAGGGGCGACGGGATCCACGATATCTTGGGGGCTGGGCTGTGCCGTATCTACCACGCGTTGCCACTCGGCCGGTTCTCCCACTTGGACCTCGAACTCCAGATCTTCCTCCCAGGCATTGATCATCACGTAGAGGTCGTCGTCACCGAGAGAAGCACCGCTCAGGAAGAAGGCCACGCTGCGCGAGCACCACGAGAGATCGGGTTCACCTTCCACACCGAACCAACGTACATCTTCCCGCCAAAAGTGGTTGCGACCGAGCGAAGGGTGTCTCTTGCGAAAGGCGATCATGAGCCGGAAGAAGCGGTGGACGTCGGCGTTGCGTTGAAGCAGGTCCCAATCCAGCCAGGTAGTTTCGTTGTCCTGGTTGTACGGATTGTTGTTGCCCCCCTGCGTGTTGAGGAACTCGTCACCGGCGGAGAATTGGGGGGTGCCGGCGGCCAGCATGAGCAGACAGAAGAAGTTCTTTGCCTGCCGACGACGCAGAGCCAGGACCTCGGGTGCGGCACCCTCATCGCCTTCGTGGCCGCAGTTCCAGCTGAAATTCTCGTTGGAGCCGTCAGTGTTGTCGTGCCCGTTGGCGAGATTGCGCTTCTGGTTGTACGAAACGAGGTCGTAGAGACAGAAACCGTCGTGCGAGGTTACGAAATTGATGCTCTGGAAAGGACGGTAGGCCTCTGCCGGGGTATCGGGGAAGAGGTCGTCGCTGCCGTATAGGCGGCGTATGAGGCAGGGTACCATCCCGGGATCGCCACGGACGAAAGCGCGCAGGTCGTCCCGGAAACGGCCGTTCCATTGTCGCCAGCTGAAACTGGGAAAGCCGCGACCCAGTTGGTAGGCGGCAAGATCCCATGCCTCGGCCACCATAACCAGGTCGTGTTGGTAGCCTAGGGTTGATAGTTCGGCGATGATGGCCGGATCGCGGGTGTTGACCTTGCCCGTGAGGTCACGCGTGAAAACTGAGGCTAGGTCGAAGCGAAAGCCGTCGATGCTGTACTCCTCCGCCCAGTGGCGGACGCTCTGCAGGATGAGGGTGCGGACGGCGGGGTGAGCGGTGCGCAGCGTATTACCGCAGCCGGTGTGATCTTGGTAGGCGCCGGTGCCCGGTTCCAGGAGATAGTAAGTCTTGTTATCGAGGCCGCGATAGCAGTAGGTGGGACCGGGGTCGTGGGCCTCGCTGGTGTGGTTGTAGACTACGTCCAGCCAAACTTCGATGCCGGCTTTATGCAGGGCGTCGACCATAGCTTTGAAGTCGGCGGCGGGGTCGGGCTGCGGTACAGCGGTGTGGCTCTCCGCACTGCCGGTTTCGACGGCGGCCCCCGTCTCCGTCGCGGCCCCACCGGTGGCTGCTGCGTATCCGGCGTGGGGCGCGAAAAAGTTGAGCGTCATGTAACCCCAGTAGTTGTCCTCCAGGGGATCGAATTGTTGCACGGGGAGGAGTTCCACTACGGTTACCCCTAGATCGCGTAGATAGGGGATCTTTTCGATGACACCGTGGAAGGTGCCGCGGGTTTGAGGTGTGACACCGGAGTTGGGCCGCATGGTGAAGCCACGCACGTGCATCTCGTAGATGATGGTGTCGTGGCCATGGCGGGGGGCGGTTGTGGGGGCCGGGCACGCCGCCGGCCCATCCGCGCGCTCCTTTGCCTGGTTGGACGTCGGTTGGCGTGGCGGCAGTACGCCCAGAGGAGCGCGTCCGGCAGTGGAGCCCGGCTGCGAGCATGCCTCGCGACTGTAGGCGGGCGGGAAGAAAATCGTACGGGCATAGGGATCGAGTAGCACCTTCTCGGAATCGAAGCGGTGCCCGGCTGCCGGGTTGAAAGGTCCATCCAACTGATAACCGTACAGTACGGCGTCGTTGATAGTGGTTACTGGGATGCGGCAGTGCCAAACACGCCCACTCTTGTGAACTCGGGGGTCCAGGGTTACGGAAAGTACGGGGCACACCGGGTCCTCGCGCCGATAGAGGTGAAGGATCACACGAGATGCGTACGTGGAATACAGTGCGAAGTTGTAGGTGTCGCTGTCGGGAAGGTACGTGACACCTAGGGGGGCCGGAGTTCCTGTGTCGTCCGGCCATCGCGAGGACGCGGAAGGCATCAGAACCGCTTCGTCTTGAGCGCCACGGCTGCGGTCGCAGTGCGAGTGGCGACAGGGATGAACACGTGTGTGGCCTCGGGGGCGGACGAGGGACGCCCGGCGGAGTAGCCGTCGACGATGAGAGCACGAGTATCCACCCATTAATCTCCTGTCTCAGCGCTCCTACGCCTATCGGCTTTGGCGGAGGAGCCTCACTCCACGTTCAATCCGGCCCACCCCAGCGAGGACGGACGAGACGGCAGACTCACTCTCGATTCCTTCGGAGCGTCTCTTCATGATACTCGTTCTGAGGTGATCCGGGGGGATTTGTAGGGGATGAACACGATAGCTCTGCGCGGTACGGCGAGTGCACCCCGCGCAGCTGAAGCTGCACGGGGTGCCACGAAAGCAACCGATTGCGTGAGGGGCGTATCCTATGTAATTGTGCTCTCCGCCTCCGCCGGCCGGAGGCGGCACTCCTGGAGAGACCGCGAGCTTTTCCCCACGAGCCACAACATCAGGGCCATCACGACCATCAGGACCAGCGGCGCGATGATCCAGACCGGGTTCCTGGCGACGGTGACCTGGTAGAAGAGTGTCGCCAGGGACCAGGAAGTCACTGCGATGTAGGCCAGCGCGAGCAGCGTATAGCGCAGGCCCATCTCTTTGGTCATGGCGCCGAAGGCCGCTACGCAGGGTATGTAGAGCAATACGAACAGAAGGTAGGCATATGCCTGCGGGCGTCCTTCTGTGAATCCGGCGCGCAGACCCGCGTAGACGCTGGCTTCAGCGCCCACCTCCTCGGCCACTGTGTCTTCAGGCCCTCCGATGAGCCCAAAACCGAATGGGTCGGCTAGGCTTGCCGGAACATCCGCTAAATTGGCCGGAATGCTGGTCAGCGCCTCACCGATCCGCCCCCAGAAGTTGAATGTCTCCTCCTCTCCGCCTGCGCCTGCCGCCTCTTGGCTATAGAGGGAGTTCAGTGTACCCACCACCGCTTCCTTGGCCAGAATGCCGGTGAAGATGCCCACCGTGGCAGGCCAGTTGTCCTTCTGGGCGCCCATAGGCTCGAACACCGGGGTTATGGTCCTGCCGATCCCGGAGAGAACCGAAGTGGATGTGTCTTCATTGCCGAAGGAACCATCCGTTCCCCAGGAGTTTAGGACGGCCAACACGGCGACTATCGGCACAATGTACTTGGCTCTGCTCATGAAGACGAAGAGTCGTCGCCATGAATGCTGCAGCATAGCCCTCATCCGAGGTCTATGGTAGGGGGGCAATTCCATGACGAAGTAAGTGGGCTCTCCGCGGAAGAGGGTGTTCTTGAGCAGCAGGCCGGTTAGTATGGCAACCACTATACCGGCCACATAGAGAGAGAACGTCATAGCGCCTGCTGCTGCACCAAAAAAGGCTGCTCCGAAGAGGGCGTACACGGGGAGACGGGCGCCACACGACATGAAGGGGTTCATGAAGATGGTGAGATAGCGATCACGCCTGTTCTCGAGCGTCCGTGTAGCCATGATGGCGGGGACGTTGCAGCCGAATCCCACCAGCATGGGAACGAACGATCTGCCGGGCAGACCGATCCACCGCATGAATCTGTCCATCACGAAAGCCGCTCGCGCCATGTAGCCTGAATCTTCCAGAAGAGAAAGCCCCAAAAACATCGCAAAGATGACTGGGATGAAGGTGGCTACGGTCTGGATTCCGGCTCCCACACCGTTGGCAAGGATGGTGACGAGCCACTGCGGGCTGCCGATCGCCTCCAGCAGACGGCCAAAACCGTCCACGAAGATGGCCCCGGCTGCAATATCGAAGAAATCGATGAAGGAGCTGCCCACGTTGATTGTGAACCAGAAGAGCAGGTACATGACGGCCAGGAAGATGGGTATGCCCAGGAATCGGTTCAAGATGATTCTGTCGATTCTGTCACTCGTGGTCTGTCCTGATGGAGGCCGGGTGAGAGATTGCTGCGTCACCGACTCAATGAAGCGGTATCGGGCTTCAGCCAAGGATATGTCGGCGGATTCGCCCAGCGTCTCCTCCAGCGTCTCGATATCTGTGGCTATCTGCTGCGCATCGAGTGCACCGGCGTCCACGGTCTTCGCCGTGGCCCAACCGTCGCGTTCGATGATTTTCAGCGAGAGCCAGCGGCTGTTGGTGCCTAGTGCCGCTGCCACTCCGTCCAACTTCTCCGCCCACCTCTGAGTAAGCTCGTCCACGATGGCGGGCTGCTCCACCTGTGTCTCGGACACCTGCTTCCGTACCCACGCATCCTCAATGATCGCTAAAGCGCCGCGGGTCTGGCGCTTATCCGTAGCTACCAGGCCTATTACGGGGCATCCGAGCTTTTCACTCAAGGCCTTCTCATCGATCATGATGTTCTGTGCTCTCGCCAGATCCATCATGGTGAGGATCACCACCAATGGAACTCTCATATCTAGGAGCTGAGTGGTGAGATACAGATTTCGTTCTAGGTTGGTGGCATCCAGGACGTTGATCACCAAGCCCGGTTCTCCGCTCAGGATATAGTCACGGGCCACCCGCTCATCTTCCGATGCGGCGAGAAGGGCGTAGATGCCGGGGAGATCAACCAGCAGAACATCATCACCGCAGAGCGAGAGCCTCCCCTCCTTTTTCTCCACGGTGACACCCGGCCAGTTGCCCACGCGTTGGTCTGTGCCGGTGAGCGCGTTGAAGAGGGTAGTTTTACCACAATTAGGGTTACCTACTATAGCGATGGTACTGCTACGAGCCCTCATGAACCTCCTTCCACAAACAACACATCTGCCTCCGCCTTACGAAGGGATAGGCAGTAGCCGCGCACCTCTACTTTGACCGGATCGCCGAGTGGCGCCACTTTGATGACTTTCAGAGAGCTCCCTTTGGTAATACCCATTGCGAGTAGACGCGCACGGTATCCTGGATTGCCTTCCGCGTATCCCACCACCGTGGCGCTCTCGCCGACTTTGAGATCCCTCAATCTCATACCCCGCCTCCTCCTTCTGTTGTTTCGCCCACCGGCTGTCGGTCGCTGATGGCGATCATTTCAGAGCCGGTCCGATCGATGACGAATCGGCAGCCCGTGAGTGCGATCAGCAGCGGTTGTTTGGCTCCGCCGCTCACGATGGAAATGGAAGCTCCCGGCACGATTCCCATGGCCATCATCCTGCCTCGAAATTCCTCATCTCCGAAGACACGCAGCACTTTGACGGTTGTGCCGGCTTCAGCCGAGGAGAGCGGTCTCTCGCCATCCCGCATGCGGGCACAGCATTTGCCATACCGGGGATGTGTGGGGTCATGAGCACGTCTGCTGAACCGGTAGCATCCCCATCTGCGTCGGCGGCTTCCACACGCGAATTCTTCGGTAGTATCATTTAAGTTAGTTATGACTAACTTCTGACCCACGGGTTTCCGCTCCTTAGGCTCGATTGGACAGGTCTCTAGCGGATCTGTGTTGCTTCGGCCGTATCGTCGCCGGCCGATTTCAACTGGAAACCCTCATCCGGTGTCCAGGTGACGCCACCGTGAGGGCTTTTAGCGATGAAGTCTATGAATTCAACGAGGCGCGCAAGAACGTCGGAGGGGAGTGAGTGCTCCATGTCGCACGCCACTCGGTCGGCCTCGGCACGCTCGATGCGCAGAATCTCGACAAGGAAACGGCGCAGACCTACGTGACGACGCGCCACGTCTGTAGCCAAGGCGCGGCCGGTGTCGGTGAGCGTCACAGGGCCATAGGGTTGGTGGTTCACGAGACCCCGTGCCGCTAGACTCTGGACGGCCGCCGTGACCGAGGGTGGGGAGACGTGCAGTCGGCGCGCAATGCTCTTGGGACGTGCCGCCTGCTTCTCATCCTCGATGTGCATGATGGCTTCAAGGTAGTCCTCGAGGCTCGCGCTCAATGCATCCGCTTTCGTCTCGATAGACACGCCTTACCTCCGCCATGATTTTTAGTTGCGACTAAATCGAGCGACAGCATACACTTTTTGTGGTGGCATGGTCAAGGTGTTCGTCAATGGTTAGAGAGCGTGGATCGTCACGTTCCAGAGATAGGGGTTACGAAAGTTCGTGCGCCCCCCGATGCGGGCGCGTCCGTCGGAGACCAGGCGCACTGAGAGCGTATGCGGAGCGTCTGCACTTCAGAACCTGCATGGGCGAGACCGTAAGCCACATTGCGCAGACGCTTTTCCACGATGGGTTGGGTGTGCTTGTGAATCGGCAGACGGTGCGTACGATCCGTTCTGAATCGGTCACACCTATGGTTGCCTGAATTGGTCGATCCAAGTCCCTATGTCTTTTATCACCACTTCGGCCATGTGGCCCTGTCGAAGGTAATCGCTGGGAATGGATTTGCCTTGGCCTTCCATGAATAGGTGGTTCAGTTCCGGATAGAGCGTGAATGAACAGCCGGGAACGGTGGAGAGGGCGGCTTCCCATAAGCGCAGGTCCGCCTCTGTCACCTGGTAGTCCCGGCCGCCCTGCAGTACCAGCGTGGGTCGGGCGAGTGTGGCGGCCGCTAGGGGCGGATCATAGTCACGCAGGTCCAACCAATAGGTTGCCGGGATATTGAGTGGCAGGTCGTGCGCAGGCGTGCTGTAGGAGAGTGCGGAATCTTTTACCCGTTGAACCTGCTCTCGTACGGCGGCCATATTCGCAGTTTCCTGTTCTGTAGGGGAGGAGTTGAGTGAGTAGATGTACTCCATCTGTTCAAGAATGAGATCCTCCAGGGGCCGAGCGGCGCCCGCCATGATGACGAAACCGGCCGCCTGGGTCGTCAAAGCGCCAATCCGGGGCAGTGCGTACCCACCTAGGCTGTGGCCGAGAACGAAGCAGCGTGCAGGATCAATCTCCGGAAGGCCGCGGAGCAGACGGAAGGCGGCCACGGCGTCGTCCACCGTCTCCTCGTTCAGCGTGAGGTCTGCGTTGGCCACAGTCTCCTGTGCGTATACCAGCGTACGTTTGTCATAACGGAGCACGGCAACGCCGATACTCGCCAATCCCTCCGCCAGGTCGCGGAAGGGTTGGTTGGGGCCGATGGTCTCGTTGCGGTCGTTAGGCCCCGATCCGTGCACGAGTACAATTCCGGGCAGCAACTCTTCCGCAACAGGAAGTGTCAGGGTGCCCGGTAGCTCCCAGTGGCCGTTCACCACTGTGATTTCGCGTGACGTGAAGGCTTCGGTCTTGACATAGGGAGGTGGTTTGTATGAGGTCTCTGCCGCTTGGAAGAAGAGGCCGGCCACCAAACCCGTCTGGTCGAAAACCACGCGCACATCCAACGGAGCGTTCTTGAACTGAGCCTGAACGATGATCGCCTGGTACCCGTCCACTTCTTCAGTTCGGACGCCGGTGTTGCCTATGTACGACCCCGCTTGGTCGGTCACCTGTTCCCAGACTTCCTGCAGTTTGGGCAGGGGAAGAGCGGTCTTCATGGTTTCGTCGAAAGTCTGGTGGACGGCCTCATAGTCCTCGGCGACAAAGGCGTCTAATACAGCGAGCGCTTTAGCGGTCAACTGTTCCTGGTCGGCCGGCGGGCCGGGTGCTGAGTTGGTTGGCGTTGTGGTGGTGATTGAAGGGGCGGAATCGTCGATGGACGTGGTGGTTGCGGAAGACCCACATGCGGTCGCCAGGAGAATCACCAGAATCAACGCCACCGCTGTGGCGGCGGGAAAACAACGTTCATCCTTACGCAATTGAGCCCTCATATGTCGGCGTCCTCTCTGTTGTCGGGCCCTGTCTTCTGTGGCTCCACGCCATGTGTTCCCCTGCGTCGAGCTACGGCTTGGCGCAGAAGGTATTCGATCTGGCCGTTGACACTGCGCAGCTCGTCTGCAGCCCATGCTTCCAGCTCGGCCCAGAGTGCCATGTCTATACGCAAAGGATACTGTTTTCGTGCAGCCATAGTGGTGTGATCCGTTGCCTTATTGTCGGCGGCCCGACCGGCAGCCACTACGGGTACAACGTGCCGGTGTTCACCACGGGATGCACTTCCGACTCGCCGCAGAGCACCACCATAAGGTTGCTCACCATGGAGGCTTTGCGTTCGTCATCGAGCTCGACAACCTGTCTCTCAGACATCTCTCTTAGCGCCATATCTACCATGCTGACTGCGCCGTGCACGATCTTCTGACGGGCGGCGATGATGGCCTCCGCCTGCTGACGTCTGAGCATGGCCTGCGCGATCTCGGGGGCATAGGCCAGGTGGGTCAGCCGGGCCTCGTCCACCACCACGCCTGCCTTGGCCAATCGTTGCTGCAGTTCCTCACGAAGAGCCGCGGAAACCTCCTCGATATTGCTGCGCAGGGTGATTTCCTCCGTGGTCTCGGTGCTCTCGCCGTGGTCATAGGCATAGGCGCTGGCCAGGTGGCGAACCGCGGATTCGCTCTGCATGGTGACGTATTCTTCGTAATCGTCGACATCGAAGATGGCTTGAGCCGTGTCATGCACGTGCCATACCACTACCGCTGCAATCTCTATGGGATTGCCGCGTTTGTCATTGACTTTGAGTTTCTCTCCATTCAGGGTTCGGGCGCGGAGCGAGATCTTGTATCGCCTTTGGCCCTTGGCGGTTGTTCCGGCGGCCTGCTTGGTGACTCCGGTCCGAGAGCCGGTTCCGCTCTTCTGTCCGTGGGCCGATGCTCCGCTCGGCTGACTGGGTCCATTGGAGTAGAAAGGATTGGCCCAGCGAAAACCGGTCTTCCGTGCCGTGCCCTTGTAGGCGCCAAATAGGATAAGTAGGCGGGTCTCGTTGGGTTGCAGTGTGAAGAAGCCGGACATGAACACGAATGCCAGGGTCATTGCCACTAAGCCCAATATGAACATCCACCAAATCGATTGTTCTGATGCGGACGACGCCCCTCGGACGATCCCAAAGATAAAGACGGCCGCGCCGCCCAGCAAAAGGATGATCGTAATGACCAACATGCCCCATCCGCTGATGGTGCGTCCGGGTCGTTCGCGGTTCGCGCTCGAAGCCTGCATGTCCATGGTGCTCCTTTCCAGGATCCTCGTAGCTCAATATTCACCGGGAATGATACGATAATGATATCATTATCGTATCATTAAGAAATGCTACCGGCCGGCGGCCGGTAGCTGCCAGACGGCTACCGGGTAGCTGCCGGACGGGCGGCGGTGTCCAGGGCGGCCATCAGCTCCTCGGGTCGTTGGGAGCCGACGAGAATGCGGGTCCCGTCACCACGGCCAATATTGCCACCACGTATCACTGCCGAAAACGCTGGACCTCGTGGAAGAGGGTGAAAGGTAGGGCTGCGTCTACGAACACCCGCACTCAATCTCCCGGCGACATGCCCTGTGCCGGCTGAGTCAGCGGTTGGACAAGGCCACTACCAGCGGGCGGTGGCATCGCAGGCAGCGCTTGGCTTCTCCGTGCGCATGTGGATCGGTGAGGGTCTTCTCTGCCTCCGCGAAAGAGGTTATCCGCGCAGCAGGTGTCATCACGGCGGATTGGGCGCGATGGCCCCAGTCGGCGTTCAGGGGCAGCGGATGGCGGCTGTCCTGAGCCCCCAGTAGTGTGGCTACCCGTCGCACGAGATACTCGGTATCTTCAACCACCGGTTGCCCGGATAGAAAGCGCTCGATGTGTACGGCCGCACGTTTCCCTGCGGCAATGGCCTCGATCACCAACCCCCCGCCGGACACGGCGTCGCCGCCGACGAATATCCCCGGTCGGTCGGTCATGAGGGTGTGCTCGTCGCACTCAAGATAGTTCCAGCGATTAAAGACGAATCCCGGCGTGTCTAGGAAGGGTGCGAAGTCGGGGCGCTGGCCAACGGCGCCGATGACGGTGTCGGCCGGGAAACTGATAGGATCGCATGCCGCAGGTACGGGACGAAGGCGTCCGCTATCGTCAGGGGCTCCGAGTTCCATGGGTTGGCACACGAGTCCCGAGATGCGCGTGGTTCCTTCGCACTGAAGCGGCGCTGCCAGGAAGTGAAAACGTACACCCTCTTCTTCTGCTTCCACGATCTCCCAGGGATTTGCCGGCATCTGGCCCCGATCCCGTCGGTACACTACGGTGACGTCATGTACGCCCAGCCTTATGCAGGTGCGTGCTGCGTCCATGGCCGAGTTGCCTCCACCTATTACCAGCACACGCTCTCCTACCTCCACGGTCTCACCTAGGGCTACGCGGCGCAGGAAGTCGATGGCGTCCATGGAGCCCATCAGTTCTTCACCCGATACCCCCAATCCTCGGCCGGCGTGTGCGCCGATTCCGATGAAGACGGCAGGAAACTCATCCAGTAGTTCGGCAAAGGTCGTATCGCGACCCACTCGGGACTCGTAGCGGATCTCCACGCCCTCGCGCTCGATGAGCGCCACCTCTTGGCGCAGTATTGCCTTGGGCAGGCGGTACTCGGGGATACCTACGTAGAGCATGCCGCCGGGTACGGGGAGGCCTTCGTAGATCACGGGGGCGAAACCGGCGCGGGCCAGGTAATAGGCGGCAGAGAGACCTGCGGGGCCCGCACCCACCACGGCTACATGTTTGCGGGAGTGAACGGCGGTGGCGTCGGGGGCCGCGTCGGAGGCGGTAGGGCCGGCGGCTGTTGCAGCGGGGGGAGTCGGTGTCCGGCCGGTCAGATTGACGGCGTGACGTGCCGGATCAGCGGTATCGGCCTCGGTCAGTTCCCACCCTCCAGTGGATGCCGTAGCCCGGCCGAGACCCTCGGCGTGATCGGCCGCCCAACGTTTGATGGCATTGATGGCGATGGGCTCGTCCGCTTGGATGAGGGTGCAGTTGTTCTCACAGGGATGGGGGCACGTGCGGCCGATCACCCCGGGGAGCGGATTGTCTCGTCTGACGGTGGCGGTAGCCAGATGGGGCATGTATTCGCCGGCCTGGAAGAGGTACGTGGGGCAATCTATTCCGGCCGGACAGGTGGAACGGCAGGGCGCAGCCATCCATGCCGCGGTTGTGATGGGGGGACAGGTCTCACCGCGGGCGTGTCGGGCGAAATCTTCGGCGCCTAGTTCGAGTAGGCCCAGCATTGGGTCGCGTATGGTATTGGCGACGCCACACCACGCCGATTCCTCGACGTTCTCAGCGAGTGCGCGGAGAAGATGGAGATCTCCGGGGCGGGCGGCGCCGTCGCGTAGCCGGGCCAAGATGTCCCGCATGTGGTGTGTGCCGGTGCGACAGGGGGTGCAGCGGCCGCACGATTCCTTCTGCACGAAGTCCAAGTAGGCGAGGCCGAGCTGTACCCAACATAGACCGGTAACACCGGCAGCGCCGCGCCAGCACAGGAGACCGCATACGGCAGGTGCTTGGGTTTCTAGGTAGTTGCCCGCCGTGTCTGGCGCCGGCCCTGACCACCGGTCAGAGAGCGAGAGTGCCAAGCGGCCGGTGTCCTTGGGCGTGTTGGCCTGTTGTGATTTCACTTTATTAGCATAACGGCTCCGGGTGACGGACACCAGGACTTTGTCTTTCCGTGATGGCCTGCGTTTGGATCGGCGCGTGACGAGATTCGGCCGTAGTGATGAAAGAGGGTTGGTTCTGTGGCAAGCGCCGTGGGCTCCAGGCGATATCCCCGGCTATGCGGTCTCGCGCTTCCGTATCAGCCACTTATGTCCCTCGACCACCCAGAAAATGATGGAGCTGAGGGCAAAGGCGATCAGCAGATGTGAGACCGACAACGCCGTGGTGCCGAATATGTCCTGCAAGAAAGGCAGGTATATCAAGGCGAACTGCAGGAGTAGGGTTAGGATGACGGCTCCGAACAAGAGCGGATTGGACAGGGGTCCTGCTGTGAACAGTGATTCGCGGTCGAGACGGATGGCCATGACGTGAAACATCTGCGAGAGGGTGAGCACCGTGAAGAGCATAGTGCGCCAATCGGGGTCTCCCGCACGCCAGTAGAACCATCCTGTGAGGAGGGCCACCATACCCATGAGCGGCCCCGCCCAAAGGATATGGATGCCCAGCCCCCGCGCGAAGACGTTTTCGTTGGGAGGGTACGGTGGTCGGTTCATCACGTTTTCCTCCGGTGGCTCGAAGCCCAGCGCCAGTCCGGGAAGTCCATCTGTCACCAAGTTCATCCACAGAATCTGGAGCGGCAACAGCGGCAAGGGCATACCTAGGAAGGGAGCTACCAGCATAACTGCCAGCTCGCCGACATTGGTGGCCAGAAGATATTTGATGAATTTGCGGATGTTGTCGTAGATAGTGCGGCCTTCCTTGACCGCGGCTACGATGGTGGCGAAGTTGTCGTCCATGAGAACCATGGCGGCGGCTTCTTTGGCGACATCGGTGCCGGTGATGCCCATGGCTACGCCGATATCGGCCTTCCGCAGAGCAGGAGCATCGTTGACGCCGTCGCCGGTCATGGCAACGATGTGTCCCTTATCCTGCAACGCCTGCACGATTCTGAGCTTATGCTCCGGAGCCACGCGGGCGTATACAGAAACGTCGACTAAGGCTTCATCCAGCTCCTCGCGGGTCAGCGATTCCAGGTCTAGTCCGGTCAACACGTGAACCTTGCCGGCTTCCATATCCTCCTGCGCTACAATCCCCACCTGCGCGGCAATGCTGGCTGCGGTGAGTGGTTGATCACCTGTGATC
This sequence comes from Actinomycetota bacterium, assembly GCA_012514635.1. Lineage (GTDB taxonomy): Bacteria > Actinomycetota > Thermoleophilia > RBG-16-64-13 > RBG-16-64-13 > JAAYZX01. The sequence goes on along the minus strand of JAAYZX010000043.1, from coordinate 9,176 downwards.
ATGGCCGGCCGGATGCCGGCGGCGATGGTCGTAAGCACTGCCTCCCTCGCCTCCGGTCTGGCCGGGTCAATCATGCCGATGAGGCCGACCAGCAGGAGGTCCTGCTCCCAACCGGAGGGATCGCTCTGTTCCCCTTGGTGTAAGGGCTTGAAACCCAAAGCCAGGACGCGCATGCCACGTGAAGCCAATCTGCAGTTGGCTTCTTGGACGCGATCATGCCATCCATCATCCACCAGAATTTCCTGCTCTCCGTCCCAGAGGCCGCGGCAGCGCGGCAGTAGCGCTTCGAGTGCTCCTTTGGTGAAAGCGACGTATTGCGCGTCTTGGGTAGTGAGAAAGAGCTCCAGCTCTTCCAGTCCAAAGACCGTCTCGGAGGGCTTGGCATGGACGGTGGTCATCAGTTTGCGATCCGATTCGAAGGGGATCTCACCCACCCGCGGAAACGACTCTTCCAGGTGCGGCTTCAACATGCCTAGTTGTGCCGCAGCAATCACCAAAGCGCTTTCAGTGGGGTCGCCCAGGGTCCGGAACTGATCGGCCGCATCATCACCGGTCTCGCCGACGCTGGTGGTCTGGAGCACCGAGTCATTACACAGGGCGCTGCCTGCGGAGAGCAAGGCCACGGAAGGCTTGTTCTGAAGGAGTTCAGCGGCACGACCTGCGTCCATAGCTGCGAGCGGCGCCGGGCGTCCACGTTTCAATTCCTGGAGCAGGTTAATCTCGTGGCCTACGATATCCAGTATGATCACCGTCATCCGATTCTCCGTGAGAGTACCGGTCTTATCCGAGCAAATAACGGTAATCGAACCCAGTGTCTCTACAGCGGGCAACCTACGAATCAGCGCCCGCCGCTTCAGCATCCGCTGCGCCCCCAGGGAGAGGGCAACAGTCACGATGGCGGGCAACCCCTCCGGTACCGCTGCCACAGCCATACTCACGGCGGTCAAGAACATGACCCGCAGTTCTTCGCCGCGCAAGAGTCCTTCAAAGAAAATGATAGCCACCAGCAACAATGCAGCCAGCGCCAGCCACTTGCCCAGGTGTGCCAGACGCTTCTGCAGAGGGGTGGCCTCGGCTTTGGTGCTCTGGATCATCCCGGCTATCTTGCCGAGCTCGGTGTCCATACCCGTGGCCACTACTACGGCTTCGCCGCGTCCATAGGTGGCGGCTGTACCCATGAATACCATATTGAGTCGGTCGGCGAGGGGGATCTCAGTGGCCGTCAATACATCCGCTGTTTTTTCTACGGGTTCCGATTCCCCGGTCAGAGTGGCCTCCTGCACACGGAGGCCGGCCGATGTGATGAGTCGTCCGTCTGCGGGCACGACATTGCCGGCTTCCAGCAACATTACGTCTCCTGGGACCAACTCAGCGGCGGCGATCTCCTGCACCTGACCGTCTCGGTGTACGCGCACCATGGGGGCGGCCATTTTGCGCAGTGCACTCATGGTCCTCTCCGCTTTGTGCTCCTGCCGGAAACCGAGAAAGCCGTTGAGCAGCACGATGGCCACGATGGCGATGGCGTCCTGGAAATCGCCAAGAAGAGCCGATATCGCCGCGGCGACAATAAGAATGATGATCAGAAGGGAGGTGAACTGCTCGAGGAGGATGCGCCAGGGACTCTTAGTGTCTGCCTGGGTCAATTCGTTTGGACCGTGATCACGCAGGCGTTCTTGCGCCTCCTCCTGCGAGAGACCCGCGGTGCGACTGCCGATTCTATCCAAGACGTCATCGAAGCTCATACCGTGCCAGTTGGCCATCGTTGTCCGTCCGTTGTTGTCGTCGATCTTCCGCATTGCGCCTGCAGGTTCTCTGCGCGGGTCTGATGATATCGAACCAGGTGCATTCTGTGGGCGATGTGGGGACGTGTTCCGCTACCGTAGTTGCCTGGTGGCACAGGGAGTGCGCACCCCTGCAAATAAGGCGGAGGGGATGGGATTCGAACCCATGAGACCCGAAGGTCTGCCGGTTTTCAAGACCGGTGCGATCAGCCGGACTCCGCCACCCCTCCGCAAGTAAGACCGTAATTGCCGCATGGGTGCAGGTATGGTTCTCGTTTGAGGGAAGTATAGCGAGACAAGGCGGTTTCGGGTGTTGGAATGTAAAACTGCGTAAGGGAGAGGACTCGTGGCGGCATCGGAAGCAAATACATTTTGCGTCAGTGGCGGGTGGGGGCCTGGTTGGTTACGGCGGGTCTTGGCGACGACGTATGCGGTGCGCTTTCTCCTGGGGCGCTACAATGGTGACGAAGCACGAACCTTGCACGCAAGGAGGGGCCAGGTGCCACGAGCCAGTTTTATCACAGAGAATGACGAATTGTTCCGTACGTTTGGTATGCAGCTGGAAGAGGCAAGAGAAGGATACGCCAAGCTTTCTGGGCGTGTACGGTCTGAGTTCGTCAATGCCTACGGTGTTGCCCACGGAGCTTTCATCTTCGCGCTTGCGGATATGGCGTTTGCCATTGCCGCCTCATCCATAGCCGACGCGGTCGCCGTCCAGTGGAGCATGAATATGTTCCGCGCGGCGTCGCCGGGAGAGCTGATCACGGCGGAGAGCATGATCCTGCATCACGGTAAGAGCGTGATTGTGGTGGGCTTCAACGTTGTCAACAGTGACGGCATGGTGGTCGCCCGCGGGCAGGCTACCTCCCTTCCCGTGGAACTGGAGCGGTTTGAGAAGGCCTCGTCCCCAGAGTCGAAAGCTTGAGGCGATAGGTAGACGGCGTTACGAAGAGTATGTGCCCATCACCATCTGCTCCGCTTCCGCTTCGCGGATCAGACGCGCTTTGGCCAGCCCCAACCGGGGCGATAGCCCTACTTCATATATGTGAGGATTTCTAAGACGACGATACTCGTCGGGCAGTGATCGGATCTCGTTTTGCGCTCGGCTGCGCACGAGTTCCAATGGTGGCGACGGTTCCAATCTGCGGCCCTGTTGCACAATTTGGCACAGGAGAGGTTCAAAGGTAACGGCACCTTCCAGCACGCGCCGGAACGTCGGAGCCTCGCGGCCCACATAAGGTATACGGTCGCCGGAGGCCGGTTCTTCCTCCATCAGATAGAGAATGTCGCCCAGAGGGTGTCCCTGTGCGTCACGATAACGCACCACCTGCTTGCGGCCCGGGTCCGTCATCTTGGTGGGATTCGATGAGAGTTTGAGACGCGGTTGCCATCTTCCTCCCTCGTCGACCACGGCTACCAGCTTGTATATACCCCCCAGGGCAGGATGGTTGGACGCTGTGATGAGATTCGTTCCCACGCCCCAGGAGTTGATTTTGGCGCCCTGCCGTTTGAGGTCAACGATGAGATCCTCGTCCAATTCGTTCGAGGCAACGATAGTGGGGTGATTGAACCCGGCCCCTAGGAACATCTGGTGCGCCGCTTTGCTGAGCTTTGCCAGGTCCCCCGAATCCAAGCGCACGGCACCCTGCGGTGCGTGTCCCGCGGCCCGAAGCTCTTTGAACACCTCTATGGCGTGAGGCAGTCCGGAAGTGAGGGTATCGTAGGTATCCACAAGCAACAGTGTTGATTCCGGATAAGTCTCGGCATATGCGCGAAATGCAGAGAGTTCGTCGGGGAAGCTCATGACCCAGGAGTGGGCGTGGGTACCTCGTACCGGGATTCCGTACAGTCGTCCCGCCAACACATTCGAAGTAGCATCGGCACCGCCCACATACGATGCGCGGGAACCCGTCAGCCCACCATCCGGCCCCTGTGCTCGGCGTACGCCGAACTCCATGACATAGTCGTTGCCGGCGGCTTGGCGCACGCGCGCCGTCTTAGTGGCCACTAGAGTGGCGTAGTTCAGGCAGTTGAGTACGGCCGTCTCCACGAGCTGTGTCTCTGCCAGGGGCCCTTCTATGCGCAGCGTCGGTTGATGCGGGAAAACCACGGTTCCTTCCGGCAGCGCGAACACGTCAATGTGCGGCCGGAAATGGCGCAGGTAAGCGAGGAACGCTGCGTCGAACAGCTGGAGTGACTCCAGATACTGGATATCGCCGTCCGTGAAGTGCAGATTATCGAGATAGTCCAGGAACTGTTCCAGTCCGCAGCTGATGGCAAACCCGGTGTGAGGCGGCAGGGCACGGAAGAAATATTCAAAGGACACGCGCACGTCGTGCCGGCCTGTGCGCCAGTAACCGTAGAGCATCGTTAGCTGGTAAAGGTCGGTGAGTAGAGCCAAGTCTTCCCTGTTGGCCCAGCGTTCGGGGATGTCTGGACTCATCGGCCGGTCCTTGGTTCGCGATGCAGGTGGCTCGAAAGAACCGGGGTCACGCCGGCCGCGGCCAGAATCTGCCAAGTTTGCGCCACCGTGTCTGCTGATATGCCGCGTACCGCATCTTCTACCACAAAAACCTGGAAGCCCTCTCCGGCCCCGTCCAAGGCAGTGTGATGAACGCAGTAATCGGTGGCGATACCGGCGATGAACAATCTCAGCACACCACGATCCCGTAACCACTTTGCCAAGTCGATCTCGGAGGCTTGGAATCCGCTGTACTCCTCGCGATCGCGAAGTGTGGCTTTATTGACGATGAGGGCGTGTTCCGGTACGTGTAAGTCCTTGTGGAACTGGGCTCCAGGTGTGTTTCGCACGGCGTGGGCGGGCCAAGAACGGTCCTCGTAGGTGGGTTGAGCTGCGAACGAGATGTGATCGGGAGGATGCCAATCTCGTGTGAACACTACGTTATCGAAGAGGGGAAGAATGGAGTTGATCACCGGCACGGTGAGGTGCCCCTCCTGTACGGCAAGAGCACCCCCTTCGAGAAAGTCGTTCTGGATATCGACGATCACGATTGCGTCATGCTCATTGAGCTGGATACCGGTGGTATCGGATCCGTCTGTTGCTGCATGCGTCATATCAAGCGACCTCCTGGGGACCCGGTACTTGACTTGGGAGCATACTCAAGCGCCGAGGAACTCCATGTCTCCCGGCATGTACGGTCGTAGTACGGTCGGTATCTCCACGAGCCCGTCTTCCGTTTGGTAGTTCTCCATGATGGCTATCATAGTGCGCCCCACGGCCACCACGGTTCCATTGAGGGTGTGCACCAGGTATGGCCCCCCTTTCTCGCCCTTGGCTCTGCACTTCAGTCTCCGCGACTGGTAATCGGTGCAGTTGGAGCAGGAGGTGACTTCTCGGTATCTTTCTTGACTGGGAATCCAAGCCTCATTGTCATACTTCTTGGCGGCCGAGGCTCCCAGATCGCCTGCGGCGATGTTTACGGAGCGGTAGGGTAGGTCCAGCTCCTCCATGATCTCGCGCTCTATGCTCCACATGAATTCGTGTTCCTCACCGGAGCGCTCTGGATGACAAAAACTGAACATCTCCACTTTGTCGAATTGATGGACGCGGAAGATACCGCGCGTATCTTTACCGGCCGCTCCGGCTTCGCGTCGGAAGCATGTAGAGTAGCCGACGTATCGTATGGGAAGATCTTCCTCGTTGAGTATTTCGTTCATGTGCAGGGCCGCCAGAGGTACTTCGGAAGTGCCCACCAGGTTCAACGCATCGGCTTCGATGTGATAGACCTGCTGCATGTCGGTGGGGAAGAAGCCGGTGCCGTACATGGCTTCGTCGCGCACCAAAACCGGCGGCACCACCGGACGGAAACCTTTAGATGCCAACTTCTGCAGCGCATACTGCACCAACGCGAACTGGAGGAATACCAGGTCGCCCTTGAGAAAAGTGAAACGACTGCCGCTCACTTTGGCGCCACGCTCCATGTCGATTAGGTCATGAAGGGTGGCCAGATCCAGGTGGTCGCGCGGTGCGGAGACGAACTGTTTGGGCGTGCCCCAACGATACTCCTCGCGTGAATTCTCCTCGCCTCCGGCGGGAGCTGTGGGATCGGGGAGGTTCGGAACCTGTAGGAGCTCAGCCTCCAGTTTGGTCTCTACTTCTTTGAGTTGGGCCTCCAGCTCCTTGATGGCTCCGCCGACTCGGCGCATTGCCACCACCTTGGCCTCAACATTGGGTCCGCCTGTGCCTGCCTTCTTGGCTTGAGCTATCTCTTCGCTCACCGTGTTGCGCAGGTTTCGTTTCTCTTCCACCTGCACCAGCAACTCGCGGCGGGAGACATCAAGCGCTAGAAGTGCATCGAGTGCCTGCTCCGCAGCATCGCCGCGAGAACGAAGTGCCTCGCGAACACCTTCGGGATTGGAGCGGATGAGTTTGATGTCCAGCATGTCGGCTCCTGTCCTTAAGGAGGGCCCAGTGGTGGCCGCCGCGGTGCCGGACGGCTCAGCGCACGGGCGGTTTACCGATAGGATAGCTGCCCAGAACCGTTAGGCGCGGCAGCTTGCAGGTCAAGCAGGCCAAGGCGTCATGTACGGGCAGATCGTCGAGCTTTCCCTCCATGTCCACAAGGAAGATGTAGTCTCCCAGCCTACGTTTGGACGGGCGGGATTCCACTTTGGTGAGGTTGATGTACCTATGCGCGAATTCCTGCAGGATGAGCAGCAGGGCTCCGGGCTGGTCCTTCATGATCTCGCATACCACGGAGGTCTTGTACGGTTCGTGGAAGTCCTGACGTTCGCGGACCCTGGATAGGAACACGAAGCGGGTCTCGTTATCGTCGTGGTCTTCGATATTGTCACGCATGACCACGCAACCGTAGCGTTCGGCGGCGATGGCTGTGCCGATCGCCGCCCACGGCTCCTCGCTCTGCGACACAATCTTCACAGCTCCTGCTGTGGAGTTGGCTGCTTCAATGGGTACACTCGGCATTGCACGTCGCAGCCAGCGGCGACATTGAGCATTGGCATGCGGGTGCGAGATGATCTTGGTGATCTGCGCGAAATGCACTTCAGGTCGCGTTATGAGGCGATGGCGGATAGGAAGGCGGACCTCACGAATAATCTGCACGTCGTGCGCCTCCCACGCCAGTACGTCCACGGTCACCGATACGGAACCCTCGATGGAGTTCTCGATGGGCACCAGTACGCAGTCGATTTCGTCATCTGCGAGGGCTCTGATGGTGTCTTCTATGGACGGGTAAGGTCTGGTCTCGATAGCCTCCATGACATTTTCGGGGCCTCTGGCCAACGTAATCTGCAGGGCTTCTTCGGTGAATGTCCCATGCGGTCCCAGAAAACCGATTCTGCGGGCCGCAAAGAGTGCCGGACCGTCTATGGTGGACACCGGCCAACGGAACAGGTCTTCGTCTCTCCGGTTACAGGTTGTCAAAGGGGTTCGGCTCCTCATTTTGGGACCGTCCGTGCCTGCGTGCAACAGGTTCGGTGTCGGCTGTTCGTGGGTCTATGCTGAAGACTTCGTCCATACGGAGGGCCTCCAAAGAGTCCGGCGCCGACGATTCATCGTCAGGAGTATCCAGGTTTAGATCCGGCCAGCCAAGATCATCGCGGTCCGGTAGATACTCGAGAGGAGGCAACCCCTGTCGGCGGCGGCGGCGATTCTCCCTCTCCAGAGCAATTTGGTCTTCGTCGACGGTATCGACCAGCGGTACAACGGCCGCTTCCTCCACCGCCTCCTTGTCCGCCGGCGCCGGCCGCGGACGCAGTGTAAACGGCGCGCTACCTCGGGCGCGTGCCTGCTCCAGAGCCTCCTCCTCTTCGGGGGCGAGCGGCACATCCGGCCGGCCTTCCTTGATCAGTTTGACATAGGTGCGGGCGAAATCGCGGCTCACCACAGTGGTGATGACTATGCCGTCGTCCTTGGCATTCATGAGCCCTATGGCTGTGCTCTGGCGGCCTCCCAGGTCACTGTATGCATCGAACCGCACCATGCCTATACGTGAAACGCAGCCGTCGATGCGCACCTCGTGGTCCCGTGCTTCCAGCGAGAGCGTGTCTACAGCATCCCGTAGCTTGTCGATTCTACCGGTTAGGCTGCCGATATAAGCGATGATATCCGAAGAGACTCCTTTCGGCCCCAAGATCACCTTCTGTTGGGCCTGCAGTTCTTGGATTCGTTTGAACAGCAGGAAGAGGAGCACCAATGCTCCTACCGCTATTGCGGAGGCGGCTATCGCGATAATTTGAGCTATGTCGGCGGTGGACACGGCCTGTTAGAGAATAAAGACGATATGGGCTTCGAGCGAGTTGTTGTCGAGGTTCTTCTCATTGGGCACAGGGCCAACATCGATCTTGAGAAGGGCCTTTTCGCCGTAATCAGTGGGATGGACACCCTTGATCTCTATTTCTTTGGACTCCTTGGGTTTAATGTCCGGAATCTTGACACTGACGATCTGAGGCTGCGAGCTGTTGGGACCCTGCAGGCGCAGTGTCACGGGTACGTCGGTCTCGCTCATGGTGCCCTGATTCTCTATTGTGACAAGGAAGCGAAGTTGATCGCTGGACGACAGGCTGAACTGACCGTTGGAGGTGATTTCGGTGTCCGACGGCTTTGCTATCACCTTGATAAGCCCGACACCGTGGATGGCCTGCAGCTGTTCGGCGGACTTAAGGTCAGTGAGCCACTCCACTACGCCGCTTTTGGAGGCCAGGTTGTCGTCTTGTAGGAAGTTGGCGCTGACAATCTTGATGTCGCTGATACCTCGGGTTGTGAGGACTCCTGTGGCTCCGGCAGCGAAGAATTCTGAGTAGGCGACGTCCGCCAGGACAAACTTCAACATGGCCCGCGAGAGCTGATCGGCGGGCACATCCGTGTCCTGCACTTCAAGGGCGCTCATGAGCGACGGCAGGAACTCCACGAGTCCCCGTTCGCGCAGCTTCATAGAGGCTATCAACCACTGGTGGGCGTCTTGAAGCGCTTTCGGTGGGGTGAGGGCGCCGGCGTCGGCCGTTAGGTCGGCGCAGGACTTGGTGTACTGATTGACCCGTGTTTCTACATCTTTGCGCGTGGCGTTGCCGGGTGCGGTGATGAGTGCGGCCAGCTTGGCTCCCACGTCATTGGCTCGAGTGACCAGGTCGGCAACCTCGGCCATGTACGAACGGTATGCTGCCACCTCGCGGGACTGGAGCTGGTTTCTGACGATGAGCCCTCCTGCGACCACAACACCGAGTATGACGATCACAATGATGGCAAACCGCGCATACGGACGCGAGGAGCGGAGCTTGTCCTCTCTCTTGCGTTCCTGGTCTGCCAGTTGTGTGAAGGATTCGTCCTGAAGTGGAGGCATTACCTGCGTTGCGGTACTCGGCTTTGTTGGTGAGGAGGTTGGTGGGCGAGGGGGGACTTGAACCCCCATGAGCTAT
>JAAYZX010000042.1 GCA_012514635.1 Actinomycetota bacterium | reverse complement strand
TGACATAGGTGTTCATGGTTACGGAGATCTGACTGTGGCCGAGAATCTCCATGACAACGCGAGGATGCACCCCCTGGGCAACCAGGAGTGTCCCGCAGCAGTGTCTTAGATCGTGGAATCGCTGGTCCCTTATTCCAGCTTCGCGTAGGAGTCGCTTGAAGCGCTTAGTGACGTTGTCTCCGTCTAGCGGGGTTCCAATCGAAGTCGTGAACACGAAGCCCGATTCTGTCCATTTGCAGCCCGCGGCACGTGCTTCTTCCTCCTGCCGTATCTGGTGGCGCTTTAGTGCATGCATTGCGACGTCAGGTATAGGAATAGCTCTGATACTGCTATTGGACTTGGGAGGCACAAGCCGGAGTTGGCCATCAATGCGTTGTAAAGCGTGTAGTGCTCCCCCCAAATCAAGCCACCAGTTGCACTTGTTGACGCTCACGGTACTGCCTGGGACTCAAGTAGCCCAGGCCCTGATGGGGTCGCTCCTCGTTGTAGTGCTCTATCCAGCGGTCAATGGCCCTCCGGGCCTCGGCGAAGCTCCGGAAGTTGTGCTGCCAGACGCACTCTTCCTTCAAACTACGGAAGAAGCGCTCGATCATCCCGTTCTGCTCCGGCGTATAGGGTGTGATGAACTCCTGGGAGAGGCGGTAGTCTCGAAGCGCGGCTCTGAACCGGCGGCTTTGGAAGACGAGACCGTTGTCACTGCGAACCACAGGCACCTCTCCTTGCGGTCGCAGAGTGCCGAAGCGGCTAAGGCAGGCTTCCTCCACAGCTCGTTCCGCCTCTTTGGCCCGGCCGCGGAGGCTGAACTCATATCCCACGATCTCCCGGTCATGGCAGTCGATGACGGCGGCCAGGTGTCCCCAGCCGTCACTGCCGCAGTGGATGTGGGTGACATCGATAGCCCAACGTTCGTCGGAACGGGAGGCGATGGAGATGCGACCCTTGACTCTCGGGCGTGGAGTCGAGCGGCGTTCGTGACAGAACCACTTCTTGGCCTTCAAGATGCGGTAGACGGCCTTCTTGTTTATGAGGAGGCCATCCCGGAAGCGGAGAAGAGCCCAGAGCCGGCGATATCCGTAGGTGGGGTGCTTCTTGATGAGCTCTCGGATGCGCTCCACCAGGAAGGCACCCGGCGGCCGGCGTGTGGGCGTCGCTTGGGAAGAGGCGTTCTCTCTGGCCACGGCTGATCGAGGCACTTCAAGCACGCGGCAGATGCGACGTACGGAGACCTTAGGCATGACGTCCTTCACTCGAGCGACGTCTCCCGACCGAAAGGGCGGCCCTTCTGGGCCTCCTTGAGGATGTCGATGTCAAGGACCAGCTCTCCCACCTTCTGTCTCAGCTTCTTGATCTCTTCGTCCTTCAAGGCCTCTTCGTCCTTGGGGCGACTGCGAAGAGCGTTCTCGGCTGCTGCAAGGTACCGTTCTTTCCAGTCCTCTACTTCAGCCACGGTCAGGCCGTGGGCGCGAGCCGCTTCTTGGACCGAGGTCTCACCTTTCACGATGCCAAGGACCAAGGCCGCTCTTCTTTTCGCCGTCCAACGTTGGACGTTCTCGGGGATCTGCTCCTGCATGTCTGCCACCTCCTGGTCTCATATGACCATGTCTTAAGGGTGGCTTCAATTCGGAGGGGAGCAGGATAAGCGTGCCTAACTGATAGTGCTCTCGATTCAAAGTTCACGTCGCACCATTGTAGTCCCAGTATCTCGCCGCGTCGCAAGCCCATGGTCAAAGCGACCGTAAAGAGTGCCCCAAGTCGATCATTTTCGCATGCTGCCAAGAACTGACGGGCCTCATCTGGCGTAAGAGGATTAATCTGTCGCTTCTTGAGGGGAGGTGCAGTTACTTGCTGGGCAACGTTACGCGGCACCTTTTCCCAGGCAACTGCAATGTTCAGGGCCTGCTTGAGGACAGACAGAATATGGTCTTGCCCCGATTCCGGTGACACTTAAGAATTGGACCCCTAAGGTCCAGAAGGGAGTGTCAACGTGGCCCACACACCGGAGTTCAGGCAGGAGGCAGTCCGTCTTTATCGGGTGAGCCAGCGGGGCATCAGATCGTGCGCCGCCCAGCTGGGGATCTCTCCCGGTACCCTTCGAGCCTGGGTGCGCCAGGCAGAAGTGGATGAAGGGCAGCGGGAAGGTCTCACTAGTCCCGAACGCGCCGAGCTTCTTCGGCTCCGGCGGGAGGTGAAGATCTTGGAGGAAGAGAAGTCGCATCACACGATCTCCCGTCTTGCCCGCGTGCTCTCCTGTGACGGCTGCGGGATACCATGAACCGCCCCGGCTTTGATGGAGGCTCCAACTCTTGAGAGGATGGAGCCATGGAAAGACGAGCGAGGTATCCACAGGAGATGCGGGAGCGGGCCGTCCGTATGGTGTTCGAGCACCAGGACGAATACCACTCCCAATGGGCGGCCATCACGTCGGTCGCCACCAAGTTGGGCATGACGCCGGAGACACTCCGGAAGTGGGTGAGAAGGGCCGAGATCGATGAAGGCCAGCGCCCCGGGCTCACCACCACCGAGCGCGAGCGTCTGAAAGAGCTTGAGAAAGAGAACAAGGAGCTTAGGTGGGCCAACGAGATCTTGAAGGCCGCTGCCGCTTTCTTCGGGGCTTAAGCTCGACCGCCGACCGAAGAGATGACCAGATTCATCGACGAGCGAAAAGACAGGTTCGGGGTCGAGCCGATGTGCAGGGTCTTGCCCATCGCCCCTTCCACCTACTATGCCCAGAAGTCGCGCCCACCGTCGGCTCGCGAGCTCTCCGACCGAGAACTGGAGACGGAGATCAAGCGCATCTACGACGATAACTACCAGGTCTACGGAGTGCGCAAGGTCTGGAAGCAACTACACCGCGAAGGGCGTCCGGTGGCGAGATGCACCGTGGCCCGGCTCATGCGCAGACTGGGTCTCCGCGGCGTGATTCGGGGCAAGACCTGGAAGACCACCAAGCCGGCCACCTCTTCGCCCCGCCCGGCCGACCTTGTCGATCGCCAGTTTCAGGTCGCCGCCCCCAACCGGCTGTGGGTGGCCGATCTGACGTATGTGAGGGCTTGGACGGGCATGACCTACACCGCCTTTGTCATGGATGCCTTCTCCCGGCGCATCCTCGGCTGGCAAACGTCAACGACGCTCCGGACCGATCTGGCCTTAGACGCCCTCGAGATGGCCCTCTGGACCCGTCGCAAGGAGGACGTGACCAGCGTCATCCACCATAGTGACCGGGGCGTCCAATACCTTTCTATCCGCTACACCGAGCGCCTGGCCGAAGCCGGCTGTGTCACCTCGGTGGGTTCCCGTGGGGATTCGTACGACAACGCCCTGGCTGAATCGATCATCGGTCTCTATAAGACCGAGCTCATCCGCAAGCATGGTCCCTGGAGGACGTTAGACGACGTGGAGTTCGCCACTCTGGAGTGGGTCGACTGGTTCAATCACCGCCGGCTCTTTGAAGCCATCGGCCATATCCCGCCGGCTGAGTTGGAGGACATGTATTATCGTGGAGCAGACCCGGCTGAAGAGGCCGGACTCAAACAACTGAGTC
>JAAYZX010000041.1 GCA_012514635.1 Actinomycetota bacterium | reverse complement strand
GGCAAGCGCCCCGCCGCCGGCGCCACCCCGGAGCAGAGCTTCGAGGACGCCGCGGGCGACGAAGGCGCTGAGGCCGAAGAGGAAGTCGTCGAGCAAGGGGACGACGAGGACGAGCTGGCCTAAGGCTACTTAAGCATTCTGCTCTTCTGAGCAAATCTGAGCCCTCGGAATGTCCGAGGGCTCACTACTTTTTGCTTGGCACCAACATCATAGGGCCAAGACGTTTGCATTTGCTTTGGGATTGGCGAATCAGTTTTCACCTCTTAAGCGAAGCCCTTACGTAGGTCCGGATGTGAGCAGTAGTAGTTGCAAGGTTTCACTATCTCTGGTACCTCACACAAAGAATCACGGGCCAAAACAAAAGCGCTGTCCCGACCGAATTCGGTCGGGACAGCGCCGTCTAGGTTGTGACTATTAGCGCTGCGAGTAGGTCATGCCGGCCATAACGAGGGCCGGCATGCTAGCAAGCACAGCGAAAACGATTGCGGCGAAGATGCGCTTACCGGTGTTCTTCATAATCCCATCCTTCCGATCGCTGCCCAGTCTCTGAGCAGTTGGTGGGCCTCCCAAGCCCGTTCGGGATTAACAGGTCTCCCAACCCGCCGCATAGCCAAAGGCTCTTGCGATTCCCGATAATGAGAACCTCTTTGGGAACGAGTCTCCGAAACTCCTCCCAACCTCTTCCGAAACGTGCCGCTCCCACGGCCCGAATCGAGTGGGTCTCCCAACCCTTTCGATTGGACAAAGATTAGCAGCTAATGAGGCCCATTTCAAGCCGCCAGAGGGCGCTTATGTGCGACTGTAGTCGTGTATTTTCGGTCATGAGCGCAGATTGCGCCTGTCGCGGTGGCCAAATTGCACCGCAGATAGTGCTAGCGTATAATCCTGCCTAGGTCCATAGACTATAGGCGTCGGAAACGGTGCTTACACGCGCCGGATGGAGGCTGTTACCTCAGATGCCAGACATCTGGTCTCTCGTTGCGCAGACATATCCTGGCGTTCGATTGGAGAGCGCTATTCAGGGTTGGGCATTCCTTGAACGCTTCGAGGAGGGCCTTAAGGCCTATGCCGAGATTCCTGATCCTTCTCCCAAGGACGACCGATGGGCTGCAGTCTGCCACTTTCAACTTCTTCAGGACAACGAGGCGTTGAGACTCCTCTATCGGGCCACAGAACGCGGTGAGGCAGGTGCTCATGTATTCCTTGCCCATGTACTGCCTTTTGTTGATAGAGGCGAAGAAGCGTCTAGTGAGTTGGCTAAAGCTAATGTGTCGCAGCTCTCAGAGTATGACCAGGCGCTCTACTACCGAGTTTCCAGTATCAGAGAAGAAACCAACGGCAACCTGCGGGAAGCATTACGTGCAGCTGAAGAAGCATGGAAGCGGATTCAAGGGGTTCCTGAGTACGCGATCTTGGCGCCCTCGATTCTGGCTCAACTGGCCGTCCTACATGGCCGGATTGGCAGATCTCAGCGCGCCCTGTGGTTCTTAGAGCGTGGAATGGTAGCCACAACGGGAACCGAACTGCTCAAGGTCCAAGTTCGCCGTGCCGCTGTATTGGTGAATCTCGGACGATACAGAGAGGCAGAGGCGGAGCTTGAGTCGAGGGAATTGGTCAATGCTCCACCACAATTCCAACCAGAGAGACTTTGGCTTCTTGGAGAAATCGCTTGGTCCAAGGGCAACACACAGAACGCCACAGAGAGATACGAAGAGGCCATTGGAATTGCCCAAGGGCTTCAGTTCAGTTACGAAGAGTTTCTATGTCGCCTACCCCTTATGTGCATTCTGGCGTTACGACAACAGTATTCCGCGGCCCAAGATCACCTGACGCGAGCTCAACTCCTCATTTCTGACAAATCAGACCGCCTGCTCTTTCGATTTCGAGAGGTGCTACTTCACTATTGGATGGGTAGGTATCAACCGTCACACGCGCTCCTGGAGCTTGACGGCCTATTGACCGCATTTACAGAAATGGGACTTCTTCAGGAGCAAGCAGCTGTGAGGCTACATCGCGCAGAGATTATGCGACAGAGTGCCGCAGGTGGTTGGTCCAAAGAATTGGATGAACTCCAAGCCCTTAGCATCTCCCTTCAGAATCCAGCATTGCTAGCGCGGGAATGGACTCTCGTTCCAGATTTGCACAGTATTGCTCAGACAACGCACCCTAGAATCGCTGGTCAAGCTCCAACAACCCTCAACATCTATACGCTGGGTGAAGAGCGTATTTGCCTTAACGACAAGGAAGTAAGCATCCCGCTACGAAGAAGCCCCGAGTTGTTGGCCTACTTCCTTCACCATAAAGCTGTCGCTCTCAAGCAGATCCTTTCCGACGTGTTCCCTGAAGAAAAGCTGTCGGCTGCGAAGTCCTACTTTCATCAGTTCAGGCACCAACTTCGAGAACAGCTTGATGGCGTAGAAATCGAATACGACCCAGAGTCAAAAATGTACCGCCTGAAGAGCGAGGTCGATATTGTCTGGGACGTTAATGAACTAAGGGCTGGCAGGCGCATAGGATCAAAGGGCGCATTCCTACCCTCTTCTACAAATACGTGGGCTCGAGACCTTGACGAGTACTTGGAGCCCTACCGAGGGAGCAGAGTTGCTCAGGCATGATTGTTTGCATTCCGCTTGTTCGCTCGGGCTTGTTGGGCCTTGTTCTCCCGCTTCTGGCAGTTTCCAAGTAAGGATCCTGGTCGCTTCGGCCAGGTAAGTCATCCCAGCTAGTTCAAAGCCCAGTGCTCTTGGATGTAGACACTTGCAAGTCCAGTTGCAGGATTCCGCTTTTACTGGACGTTCCTATCGCTACCGCTTTACACCCTCCCTCCCCACCGAGTATGCTCATGAGTCGCAGCAGCGCCGCCATCGGGCGCTTCCCGGAGGGATCATGAGACTTGCAGCAGAGAAGCGGGTGCCGGGCAAGGCCGGCTCCAAGCG
>JAAYZX010000040.1 GCA_012514635.1 Actinomycetota bacterium | reverse complement strand
CCGGTCGCCGCTCCGCCGGTCGCCGCTCCGCCGAGTGTCGCTCTGTCGGTCGCCGCTCTGCCGAGAGTCGCCCCATGTTGTCCGAAAACTCCAGCCAAGGTGCCCCTTTGTCGGGATAAGGGACGATCAAACGATCGAAATCGCGAGGAAGCACGGTGTTGGGGAATACTTCCCGGGCTTCTTGGAGTAGTTCGCGAACGCTGTGACGCGAACTGACGTGAGTTAGGGCCAGAAGCGTCACACCGGCTTCGGCCGCCACAGTCGCCGCTTCACGCGCTGTGGAGTGATGCGTAATTAGGGCGCGCTCATGCTCCGAGTCGGCGAAAGTGCTGTCGTGCACGAGGACGGTTGCCCCGCGTGCCAGTGCCACAATATCGGCGGACGGCCGTGTATCCCCTGTAATCACGACCTTACGGCCGGGGCGCATCGCATCCATGACGTCGCTCGGCGACACCACGCGTCCCTCCTCCGTCTCGACACTCTCGCCCATCTGCAGCCTGCCGAAGGCCGGCCCCGCCGACACCCCCAAAGCCAGCGCCCGCTCGGGATGAAAGAGACCCGGACGCGTGTCTTCTTCCAGACACCAGGCAATGCCCGGCAACCCGTGAGCCGAGGCTCCTGCCCTCATGCGATAGCCGTCACACTGCACCTCACCCCCGGCCTCGATCTCCATGAGTATGAGCGGGTAGGTATACCGTCCGAACACGCGCGCGGCCTCGGCAAAGAGCCGCTCCAAGCCCGGCGGCCCAAAGATGTAGAAAGGTTCCGTCCGTGCCTGCAGACTCAGGGTCTTCAACATACCCGGTAGCCCTAGGTAATGGTCCCCATGAAAGTGGGTCAGAAATACGCGATCAATACGCGACAGTCCCACCGAACGCATGAGTTGCCGTTGTGTGCCCTCACCGCAATCGATGAGCAGACGCTCGCCGCCTCGAATGAGCAGGATGCCGCTGGTGCCACGGTCTATGGTGGGAAGTGCTCCTGCCGTACCCAGGAATACCAGTTCCAGATCCACTACGACCTGGATCAGCCGGCCCGCGCCGGTGGCTCCGTGCCCGCGCCGCGGGCACGCATCCTGCGGCCGTGCACCAGACGGTGCACGGCCGCAGGCGTGTACTCGTCCGGATGCTGAGCGAATGTGGGATTGACGCACTC
Source organism: Actinomycetota bacterium (assembly GCA_012514635.1). Classification (GTDB taxonomy): domain Bacteria; phylum Actinomycetota; class Thermoleophilia; order RBG-16-64-13; family RBG-16-64-13; genus JAAYZX01. Next base: position 2,854 of record JAAYZX010000040.1, on the reverse strand, counting down.
ACGGCGATCGTACAAGTACTCGTATGCCCGCTCCACACGATGTCTACACTGAGGCAGGGGCCGGCGCACCGCTTTCACCATCCCATAGACATTCCTGCGTGGATGGGCCAGATGCGGGGCAATGTCAAGCTCGGCCGCAAATACCTTTTCTACGCAACCGAAGAACACCACGCCGTCATCGCAGTACGCATACACATAACGGCAACGAGTGCGCAGGCAGTGGACCGGGTTGACGACGCGCTCACAGATGACCGGACACGCACGGCACTCCACCGCCCCTGCGAAGGGCACTACCCGCCTTGCCTGTTTCTCCTCGATCTCCATATTAGTTAGTATACACGGGGGCCCCAGCCCACCGCGCGTAGCCTCGTTCTCCGCTCTCCGCATCCTACTCCAACCATCGTTCCGCCCGCGTCCCCGGCATCAAACGTACACGTGGCAGAGAGGAGTCCGTAGCCCACCGTAAGATGTTGGAATCAAAGATGAGAACTCCTGTCTTGCCCATATAGACGTTTTGTGACACAAAAACAGCCCCGCTCAGCCTTGTGTCATCCAGCATCAACGAGCCTCCATCCACCACCATCACTCCATACACCTCTCCCTTCTGTGTCAACGCTAGGTCGGCACCACCCGTCGCCACAATGAGCACCGGATCCTGAGGGGCGGAACCGGCACCTGCCCCTTCACCACCATCTGCATCACCGCCGACGCCGCCACCGCCATCATATGACGGCAAATCCACCTGCAGAAGTTGACCGGGTCTACCCTCCAATATCAATACGTTGCCACAATTTGGGCTCAGGTTCTTGATACGAGCCCGCGCCCCCTCGTCCAGCTGCCAACGTTCGGGAAGCCGCCTCACCGGCACCTCAGCCGGGACCGCCGATAACTCTGGAAACGACAGATAGACCGGCGTCGCCCCAGACACTTCGCCACTCAAAACGGGAGCAGACCTTCCCGGCGCTGCCAGACAAAGTTCAGCCACCAAAGCCGCAGCCGGCAGATCCATGCCATCCAGCCCGCGCTCGATGATGCATGAACACCACTGCGAGGCAACCTTCCGCAATCCATCAGTAGAGCTAGGGCAGACCGCCTGGACTCCCATGCGCCACTGCTCCGTAGGCTGCAGCCCCTCTAAAGTCACCGCAGCTTCCTGAAACTCGAACTCCTGCCCCTCTCCCCAACGATACAGTGATCGGTCACGGGCCTCGACGAATATGCCGGTAACGCGTGCCACCTGATCCCGTCCCGCCTCCTCGGAGATCTTCATCTCCCCGCTCAGTCGTATCAGATAGCCCAAAGATAGACACAACACCGCGCACGACAGACACACAAACAGCGCCAGCATCAGCACGGATCCGGTCTGACGGGCGCCGACGGTCTGTGTGGCACGTGGCCTCATACCCAAAGCCACACCGTTCATCGTCCCACCTCCGCCCACCACCCCACCTCAACACCGCCTGTCAACCGAGATCTGACCTCAACGGTATCGATCAGCGCCCGGTCTTCCGCCGTCACGGGAGACGGCAGTTCCTGCGTGCCGCAGAGATAGCGAAACCCCGGCGCAGCCACCACACCGTCCAACATGGTCTTGTGGTCGGTGAAGGCCGCGTGGTTGAGCGGACGAGGCAGTTGCCCCGGCCAAGGTATCCGCCTGCGCATGAGGCTTCCCCCTGTGAGCTCCCATTCGACAAGCTCCATATCGCCGTTGGTGGCGCAGCGACTGACCAAGATGATCTCCGTGGGCGTAGCCGCAACAATGGGACCGCTCCCTACTCCCGCACAACCCTCTGCGGTGGCCAGCCGCAGGTCCCTTTCCAATCTCGCTTCGGCCACGCGTGATTGCAGCATAAGCACCACGCGATCGTTCCACGTCGCCCCCCGACGCTCCAAGCCCACCCATACTCCCGAGACGGCCACCACGAGCACTACCGCCACCACCAAGCCCACCAAAGCCTCCATGAGAGTAAAACCGTGCTCAGGCGCATCCTCAGAAGTACAGGTGAACATAACGTCCCTCACCCACCCACCATGCCTCCCCCGTACGCTGTTCCCGCCCGGAGAGATTCGCGCACACACTGCCGCCGGGCATCTCCACCCCCAGCGGTCCCGTCACTTCCGTCACCCGCACCACCCCTCCCGCCTGCAGCGACATCTCCCAACTCCCCGCCATCGGCGAATGGACCACCAAGGTTGACACCTCTTCAGTGATGGTCGACCCCACACCGGCACCCTCAGTCTCGGTTCCTACACTATTTCTCCAAGGAGGACCCCACGCACCCCTCTCTTCCCGCACGCGTATGATCACTTCCGCCCCTTCGGCGACGTGCGCGAAGTCGCCCGCTGTAAAAACCGCCCGGCCGCCGCTATCTACAGCCACCTCCAGCCTGAACCATCCGTCCATCCACAATCCCACCGCAGCAGACACCTGCCCGGCGCCTCCCACCGCCTGGACCTCCAGTGCTCCGTTGGGACGCCACTCTGCACCAACCACACGTGGACCCCAATCCCACCGCCTCTGCATGTCTTCCTGCGATCGATCGTCGCTGGACAGACCCTCCTCCATCCGCCGCACCGATGCGCTCAGACCGTCCACCAACGCCGCCAAAGGCAGGAGACACAAACCCAGAAGCAGGAGGGCCACGATGGTCTCGAACAGCACGAAGCCTCCCTGTCGTGGGACGGCATTCACGGAACATCCCTGCGCGTGAGACCACTGGCCATCCGCTGTCGGTGCCGGTGCGAAACTGACCCACTAGTGCCGATTTGAAACTGACCCACCCCTGATGACGTAGGCTTCTCGACGGACCTAGCAATCTGTCGAGGAGGGGTCAGTTGATCAGACTGGAGGAGT